>NZ_VPAM01000006.1:0-117181 GCF_013419215.1 Acinetobacter sp. YH12096
TGCCATACTGGCAGGGCTTTCAATACTATTGAACACTCTTCAGTTGTTGTCAGAGTATTCGTCTGATGAGCTGAATGCGATTGCTCAGATCGCATTCAATTTATAAAAAATGTGTAGATACCTATGCCCTTTGGGAGAGGGCTGGGGTGAGGGTAATGAAAATAATACTGAGACTAGAATGGGCAGGTGATGGGGGGGATTAATGAGGTGGTTTATTTGTATTGTTTGAATGGATTCTTAGTTGATACTCATAAATAAGTTTTGAAATCATTTGTAAAATATTTACATTGTTTATCCTCTCCCCTGTGGAGAGGATAAAAATTAAATTAGACTGTTAAGCAGCATTAATATTTTCGGCAATAGTAAGATAGTAAGTATCTTTCTTTTGTTTCAAGGTGTTAAAGAAAATACGTAATACATTTTTCTGGAAGATGTCTTTAGAAAAATTTTTAATATCAGTTAGTTCCTTTAATATATTCGCAGTGAGATGGTATGAGACACTCTCAAAAATTTTTCCATAACAATCATGATAGAAATCAAAAGAACTTACAATTTTGACATATTTGAAAGGTCTTTGAATATTTTGATTTTCAACTATTGATTTGATTTTTTTAATAAGAAAATCCATATCAATTTCGCCATTTTTAATGATTGCCTCACCTGAAACATTTGTCAAAAAACGTATTCCTTTTTTTCTAAAAATTATTTCTAGCCTTATAAGCTTAGAGCCAATTCTTTCTAAATTATGAAAACTATTTTCTATTTTAGTATTTGAATCTAATGGGATGTCATCGAAAATATATTCGCTAATTAAATTAATAATATTTTGTTTTGTAAATACGTCATTTTCCCAGCTATAGCCTTTTGTATAAATTATTTTAGGATGTGTTATATATTTTTCTAAGTAATGATCTAGATCTTTATCTTTGAAAATTAAAGTATTTTTTATTTTACCATTAATAATTCGGTCAGTGATTTCATCTCCACTGGTTTTAGAGCCAATGGCTTTAAAGTGAATTTTTCTATTACAACCGTGAATTTTTAAAATAGTCTTCCAAAAATCAATATCAACTGAAGTAGAGCTAAATTGCCCATTTTCGATTTGAACAATTGTATAGCTTTTTTTTCCGCCTTCCGTATAAGCAGTTAAATCTACATTATTAAATGCATTTTGATTGGATTGACCATGAGGTGATCTATTAAATGGAACATTATTCACTTGATGCTACCTCTGCTTCAGTAATAATATTTTCCATATTTATAATGTTTTCTCCAAAGCAACTAACAATATCAGGAGAGTGTGTAGCAAAAATTATTTGTGCATTTGGATTAAGTTCTTTTAAATGTTGTACAAGATTTTCTTGCCAATTAATATGTAATGATAGTTCAGGTTCGTCGGCAAAATATATAAACCTCTTGTTTTGCTGTAAGAATGCTTCTCCCAAAATAATTAAAAGTTGCTTTTCTCCAGATGAGAGTTGGCTCAATAAAAGTGGTTTATTTGATTGAGTTATAACCTCTAGTTCATTACGTGCATTAATGTAAAATTTCTTTCTCTGCATCATTGAATTTAAAATGTTGAGGAACTTATCTTTAGGTTCTTCAATTTTAGATTTTTGAACTAAGTGTTCATTCCATTTTTCTACAATAAAGTCGATTCTTTCTGTACTGAAAAGTACTGAAAAATCATTAAGTTCTATTGGTACAGCATTATCTGCATTTTTAAGTTTTTGTTGAGCTTTATCTAAAGCTGAAAAATGATTATTAATTTTTGATCTCAAGTCGCCAGAGTCAAGATTAAAGTGTTTGTAGATATTTTCTAAAGCGTCTTTTTCTTTTTTTGCATCTAGCTTTATAAATGAGTCTATAACACTATTTTTATTTTCCCTTTTATATAGTAAAGATAAGAATACTTGTTTTTGGAATTGATCTATTTGTTCTGTAATTTTTTGATTATAAAATGAAAAAAGGCGAACCAATTCATTTGAAAGTTCATTAACCTTTAAGTCAATACTAGAATCATATTCCTTTCGAATTTCACGATAGTCGGTTTTTGTTCGGTGAACAGATAACCAACTTATATTAAAGAGGGAAGATAATTTGGTACTATCTCTTAGAATAATGTTCCTTCTTCTAAAATCATTACGATAATGGCTAGAGTAACGTCTAAACTCATTTATCTCTTCATTAAGGATTGATACATAATTGTCTTTTGAATTTTCCTTAAAATAAAAAGAAATTTGGTCATTGTTTTTGGAAATTTTTAAGGATGCTACTCGATTACTTTTTTCAGCTCTTAATGAAATTACAATGTCGTTAAATTCAGATACCATCAAATATTCAAAATCAGCTTCTAGACAAGCTACTATTAAATTAACGACTGTTGTTTTACCTGAGCCATTGATTCCAATTAGGAAGTTGCTATGCGAGTTAAAGTTCAACTCAATATTTCTTGTTCCCCAAAAACCTTTAATATGTGCACTTTTTAAATGGTACATTGTTAATCTACTGTTTTTAAATATTTTTTAATTTTAATTTTTTATGTTTATAAATGCAATCATATGATGCTGCACCTTATAAAAAGGTGCAGCGATTTTTTGTTAGACCACAGAATCATCCAAATTTGGCGCTAACCAACGCTTCGCCTCATCCAAAGTCCAGCCTTTACGCTTTGCATAATCCTCAAGCTGATCGCCTGCGATTTTACCCACGTTAAAGTATTGGCTTTCAGGGTTTGCATAGTAGAAACCGCTGACAGATGAAGGCGGCCACATTGCAAAGCTAGAAGTCAATTGCGTACCAATTTTATCGGTAGAACCTAACCAATCAAACAATGGCGCTTTTTCAGAATGCTCAGGACAAGCAGGGTAGCCCGGCGCAGGACGGATGCCTATATACTTCTCTTTAATCAATTCTTCATTGCTTAAGGTTTCAGAAGCTTGGTTGCCCCAGAACTCTTTACGAATGCGCTCGTGCAAATGCTCCGCAAACGCTTCCGCAAAACGGTCACCTAAAGATTGTGCAAGAATTGCAGAGTAGTCATCGCCTTTAGCTTTGTACTCATTGGCCATTTCTTCTGCACCAAAGATCGATACAGTGAAACCGCCCAAGTAGTCTTCTGCGACACCTTTAGGCGCAATAAAGTCCGCTAATGACAAGTTTGGTTTACCTGTCACTTTATCAGACTGTTGACGAATGTGATGGAAGGTATGCGTAACCGATTGACCATCTTCGCTATACACTTCAACCGAATCCGCTGCTGAACGGTTTGCAGGGTAAATACCAAACACAGCACGAGCATCAAAACGTTTGTTGTCGATGATGTCTTTTAGCATGGTCTGTGCTTGTTCATACAAGTCAGTTGCTGCTTCACCTACAACTTCATCCGTTAAGATAGCAGGGAATTTACCTGCCAAACTCCAAGAAATGAAGAACGGTGTCCAGTCAAAGTACTCAACTAATGTTTCCAATGGATAATTGGTCAGCGTTTGCGTACCAATAAAGTTTGGCTTCACAGGCGCATTGGCAGCAAAGTCAATTTTTAAGCCATTTTCAACAGATTCAGCATACGTCAGTTTCGCTGCTTTTGGCTGTTTGTTAGCAATACGCTCACGGACTTTTTCATATTCAGCACGTGTTTCCTCAACAAACTTCGGTTTCATTTCTTTAGAAAGTAAAGTTGTTGCAACACCCACCGCACGTGAAGCATCGGCTACATAAATGACTGCATCATTTGAATATTGCGGGTCAATTTTAACTGCAGTATGCGCTTTAGACGTGGTTGCACCGCCAATCATTAGCGGAACATTAAAGCCTTTGCGCTGCATTTCTTTCGCAACAAAAACCATTTCATCCAGTGACGGCGTAATCAGGCCAGATAGACCAATAATGTCGACTTTCTCATCAATCGCAGTTTGTAAAATCTTCTCGCAAGGCACCATCACGCCAAGGTCGATGATGTCATAGCCGTTACAGCCTAACACCACACCTACGATATTTTTACCGATGTCATGCACATCGCCCTTAACAGTCGCCATCAGGACTTTACCCTTAGATTGGCCAGCTGTTTTTTCCGCTTCAATGAACGGATTCAGCCAAGCTACAGCCTGTTTCATGACACGTGCAGATTTCACCACTTGCGGCAGGAACATTTTGCCTGAACCGAACAAATCACCTACCACATTCATGCCGTCCATCAGCGGACCTTCAATCACATCGAGTGGACGTTTAGCTTTCAGACGTGCTTCTTCAGTATCTTCATCAATAAAGGTGGTGATACCTTTCACTAAAGCATGCTCAAGGCGCTTTTCTACGGGAAGCTCACGCCATTCCAAGTTTTCCACTTGTTTTTGCGCAGCACCTTGACCACGGTATTTTTCAGCAACTTCAAGCAGCTTTTCTGTAGCTTCTTGATGGCTTTCACCTTGGTTTTGGTTCAAGATCACATCTTCAACCGCAGCTTTCAGTTCAGCATCAATATCATCATAAATCGCCATTTGACCAGCGTTGACAATACCCATGGTCATGCCTTGCTTGATGGCATGGTACAAGAACACAGAGTGAATCGCTTCACGTACAGGTTCATTACCACGGAAGGAGAACGATACGTTAGACACACCGCCTGAAATCATCGCATGTGGTAAGTTTTGCTTGATCCAGCCTGTTGCTTCAATAAAGTCCACAGCATAGTTGTTGTGTTCTTCGATACCTGTTGCCACTGCAAACACGTTCGGGTCAAAAATGATGTCTTCAGCAGGGAAGCCCACTTCATTCACCAATACATCATAAGAGCGTTTACAGATTTCTTTTTTACGTGCAGCAGTATCTGCCTGACCATTTTCGTCAAAGGCCATCACAATCACGGCAGCGCCATACTGACGGCACAAACGCGCTTTCTGTACAAACTCGTCATAACCTTCTTTGAGGGAGATCGAGTTTACAACCGCTTTACCCTGTACGCATTTTAAGCCCGCTTCAATGATGTCCCATTTCGATGAGTCAATCATGATCGGCACACGTGAAATTTCAGGCTCAGATGCTACAAGATTCAGGAAGTGCACCATTGCGCCTTCTGAATCCAACATGCCTTCATCCATGTTGATGTCGATGATTTGCGCGCCAGCTTCAACTTGCTGCTGTGCAACATCGAGTGCTTCGGCAAAGTTTTCTTCACGGATTAAGCGTAAGAATTTTTTAGAACCTGTTACGTTGGTACGTTCACCCACGTTCACAAACAGCGAATCTTCTGTAATGTTGAACGGCTCTAAACCGCTCAGACGGCAAGCAGGCTTAGTTTCTGGCACTTGGCGTGGCGCAATGTCTTTTACGGCATTGGCAATAGCGCGGATATGATCCGGCGTTGTACCGCAGCAACCGCCCGTGATGTTAATTAGGCCGCTTTCTGCAAATTCTTTAATAAATGCAGCTGTTTGTTCGGGGGTTTCATCATAACCGCCGAAGGCATTTGGTAAGCCAGCGTTCGGATGCGCCGAAACAAAAGTATCGGCAACGTCAGCAATGGTTTTGACGTGCGGACGCATGGCATCTGCACCTAGGGCACAGTTAAAGCCAATCGACAATAAGTCACCATGACGCACAGAGTTCCAGAACGCTTCAGCAGTTTGGCCAGTTAAAGTTCGGCCAGAGGCATCGGTAATGGTGCCTGAAATCATCAATGGCAATTCATAGCCTAGCTGATTAAACACTTCTTTCACTGCAAAAATGGCAGCTTTACAGTTTAAGGTATCGAATACAGTTTCAATGAGCAGAATGTCCGCACCGCCTTCAATCAGGGCATGCGCAGCTTCAATATAGTTTTCTTTTAGCTCATCAAAAGTGATGTTACGGAATGCTGGGTCATTTACATTTGGCGAGATCGAGCAAGTGCGTGAAGTCGGCCCAAGCACACCTGCAACAAAACGCGGTTTTTCAGGCGTAGAGTATTTTTCACAAGCGGCTTTAGCAATACGCGCTGCTTCACGGTTGATCTCTGATACCAAATCTTCCATGTGGTAGTCAGACATTGAAACTTTAGTGCCGTTAAAGCTGTTGGTTTCAATAATGTCTGCGCCAGCATCGAGGTAGGCTTCATGAATGCCTTGGATAATTTGCGGCTGCGTCAACACCAATAGGTCATTATTGCCTTTGAGGTCAGATGCCCAATCTGCAAAACGCTCACCACGGTAGTCAGCTTCTTCGAGTTTATGACGCTGAATCATGGTGCCCATTGCACCGTCGATAATCAGAATCCGTTGAGCGAGCAGCTCTTTTAGGGTGGCAAGCGTGGACATAAATAACCCCAATCCGATGGAATATAAAATCGGCAAATATATTAACAGAATTCATTGCAGTTTTATTGATATTCAACCATCTTTACAGCGCGCAATTATTAGCTTGTTGAATTAATGAGCAATATTGCAACTTGCTAATTTCATATTCCAATTTCATATAAATGTATGGAAAGCTTCATGAATTTGTCATATTGCTCAGGCAAGATTAAAAAACATCCAGCAGGGCTATGCAAAATGACAAAAAAACATGACAGATGAAATATAAGTTGAAATATTGGGTTTCAAAGAAAATAAAGTTTAAATACGCAGATTAAATAACTGATTTACTTTATGAAAGTAGAGTAGGGAAGTCGGTTTTTAACACTTAAAAAAAACAAATAAAGCATGAAAAATTGCTTTATATGACACCGCTTTGTCATATAATTGTCATAATTAAATTGAACAATATGGGGATTTTAAAATCCTCTATTCCTGCCTGCATGAATTCTAAACAAACTCCCGTAGATTCAGCGCACACGTCGACTCCTCAAAAGTCCACGAATGTTCATGTGCCTACACCGAAATTCTTTATGCCGGTATTTTTAACGCTGATTATTTCAACGTTGATATATATTGGTTTTCAGGTGACTGCCGATTTAGCGCATGTTCCGCCTTTAAGTCTTTATTCAATGATTTTATTGGGCACAGCCTTATTCATCGCACTTGGCTTTGAATTTGTAAATGGTTTCCATGACACTGCAAATGCAGTAGCAACAGTGATTTATACCAACGCCTTGTCAGCACCAGTTGCAGTAATGTGGGCGGGTTTCTGTAACTTTCTGGGTGTAATGGTTGCCAGTGGTGCAGTCGCTTACGGCATTATTGCTTTATTACCTGTTGAATTGATTATGAACGTTGGTTCAGGTGCAGGTTTTGCCATGGTTTTCGCAATGCTGATCGCAGCGATTTTGTGGAATTTAGGAACTTGGTTCTTAGGCATCCCTGCGTCTAGTTCGCATACTTTGATTGGTTCTATTCTTGGCGTTGGCATCATGAACTACCTGTTAAATGCAGGCGGTGGTGCGAGCGGTGTAGATATGGAGCAGGTGCTTAAAGTCGGTAAGGCGTTATTGTTCTCGCCACTGATTGGTTTTGCATTTGCGGCTCTCGTTTTCTTGTTGGTGAAGCGTATTTTCCGCAAACAGCTTGAACTGTTTCAACCACCAGAAGGCAATAAGCCGCCACCACCATTGATTCGTGCAATTTTGATCTTTACCTGTACAGGTGTAAGTTTTGCGCACGGTTCAAATGATGGTCAAAAAGGTATGGGGCTGATCATGCTGATTTTGATCGGATGTGTGCCATTGGCTTATTCATTGAATAAGAACTTAGATAATCAACATATTCAATCTTTCCATCAGTTATCTGCTCAAACTGCGACTGCGATCTACGCAGAGCATAAGGATATTCCTGATGCACAAGCGCGTGATGTACTCACCAAATACATTCAAACCAAAGAAGTCAGCCCAGAAGTTGTGCCAGCTTTAGCAAGTTTGACCGATCATTTAGGTGAGCGTGTTGCACAGTATGGCGACTTAAAAGATATTCCCGAACAAGAAGTATCTTCGATTCGTAATGACATGTACTTAAGTACTACTGCTTTTAAACGTCTAGATAAAGCTGAACAACTACCAGCAATGGCAGAAGCTGAACAAAAGACTGTGAAAGAATATCGTAGTCACCTAGACTCGTTCTTACAGTACATTCCAACATGGGTGAAAGTCGCTGTTGCATTGGCACTGGGACTTGGAACCATGGTGGGTTGGAAACGTATTGTCGTGACTGTAGGTGAACGTATTGGTAAAAACCACATGACCTATGGTCAGGGTATGTCTGCCGAGCTTGTTGCTATGTCAACGATTGCTGCTGCGGATGGTTTTGGTATGCCAGTATCGACCACACACGTACTTAACTCTGCGGTTGCAGGTACCATGGTCGCGAATAAGTCAGGTTTGAACTTTGCAACAGTGAAAACCATTCTATCGGCTTGGGTCTTCACTTTACCTGCAACGATCTGTCTATCAGGTTGCTTGTACTGGTTATTCTTGAAAGTGTTCTGAGCAACTCAAATTCCAGATATAAAAAAACGCTGCTTCGGCAGCGTTTTTTTATGGCTTTATCTCAGACATCACCGATTTTAACGAGATGACTGAGAGCCGAATTAGAACAATCAAACTAGCAAGTTGAAACTTTGCAAAGTTCAACACTTATTTAAACCAATGCAATTATGCTTTTTTAAACAGCGCTAATACTTTTTTCACGGGCAATTTCTCTTCAGCAAAACCATACAGCGCTGCAAAAGGTAAGGCGGTACGTGCCAAATAAGCTACACGCCATAAGCCACCATGGTTGGCACCATGCATCATGAGTTCTAAAGGATGGTCTAGCGCTGTTTCAGGGTTTGCAACTGAGTGAGGATTTCTCAAGTCATGAATCCATAAAGCCGCCATGAGTGCATTGGTGGTTTCAGGTTGAAAGGATTCAACATCAAATAAACTCGCACCATTAAATGCGGCTTTTAATAATGGATTCTTCGTCACTGAGCGAGTCGTGGTGGATGGCGCAATATTGATACTAACCCGCTGACCATTTTGACGTGCGACAGTTGCGCGCCATTGTTGGATACGTTTTGCGAGTGCGTAGTTTGGACCTTGTTCCACCACCAAACAGTCAGCGATACCATAGGATTTTCCATTGTCTGCTGTGGTGGTTTGCTCATTATTTTGCTTAAAGAAATGCTGACCTGTGACTTTGGCAATGCTTTGCGTCAAAAGCTTTTGTGCAGAAGCACGGTTTTGGAATTTGGCTTGCGCTGCCGTAACAATCTCTTCTGGCACCGCATAGACATCGGTCGGAGTACACATAAACATCAAGCTGGTGTCGGCTTTTTGCTGGCTGACATAGGCCATGATGCTGTCCATGGCCATTGCAACACGAACATGCTTTTCACCATCTAAATAGGCAATTGCAGCCAGATCAAGCTGATGTTCACTTTGTGCAAGCCATTGTGCAATTTCAGGAATGTGTGTTAGTAAATTGGCGCCCAATTTGTGTTTTAGTTCTTGAATGGGTGTGTTTTCATGCACAGCGTCGAGACTTGGCGCATATAAAGTGGCATTACCGGCCTGAACCGTGCTTAAGATTCGATCCCAAACACGTTCATTATTCAGGTCAATTGCCACAATATTGGCTTTCCATTTTGCTAACCACGTCAGAGGGCCAGCTTCGGAGGCAGCACCAAAAAGCACCATTGTCCGATCTGACAAATCGAACCATTCTGGGTGTGCAATGGCTTCACGTAATGCGTCGGCATGACTTGCTTCAATAATGCCAGCATCTTGCCATTTTTGAATCTGAGCCAGTAAAGCCTCACCTTGAAGTTTTTGACCATGATAGGGCACATACCACTCAGGTGCAGCGTCACTTTCACCTTTTAATTTCACGGTATGCAGCGGATGTGCAGTCAAAGCTACTGCATCTTTGAGCGTATGCTTTCCTTGATCACGATAAAACTCAAAGACGTGATGCGCTTTATTTAAACCTTGCTCAGCAATGTTGATCGCGGCTTCAGATGATTGAATCCCATGTTCAACCAAGGCTTTAAAATATTCAGGATATTTTTTACGCCAGTTTTTTTCTTGTTTTGCACGTACAGAAGAGTGATGGTCAACTGCAGCTAAGGCTTCAGCGATAATTTCACGACCAGTTTTAGATGTACTCGGCTTTTGGTTTGAAGCCGAAATGGGAAATTGAAGACCTTCAGTTGAACTCGACATGCAAAATATCTCAGCTAATTTTGTCATTAATATACAGATGTATACATTATCTATGCCAAATTAAAAAATAGGGTGGCATAAAGTGCCAGATTTATATGATTTGTCATGTGCTTTTGTGAACTTTCGTAGAATATACAGCGTCAATTTTTATTGCCGGAATTGAAAAAGCCTTCGATTTGAAGGCTTAAAAGAAGAGGGCATTAAATCAATAACGGCAAATCAACAACGGCCTTTTTTTGCCTGTCCAGGCGGGCAAAAGTCACCATGGCGATCTGGGTAATTATAAGGATAGTGATTACGATCTGGGTCGACCACGATACTGCCTTCACGGGTGTGAACGGCACAAGCACTCAACACGCAGGTCAACAGCAAACTTGAGAACATCAGGACTATTTTCATTGGAATTTTCCTTTTTTTATTCTGTGTCATTTCAGTTTAAATCAGGGCAAGGATAGATAGCGTTTCAATCTGCTGTGAAATTGTATAGCTCGATATTTAAAGTGCGGTGTTGTAGATGTGGGAAATTGGCTAAAGAAAAGATCAATGGTCATGAGGTTAAACTCTGCACAATAAAAAAGCCTAAACTGAAACGGTTTAGGCTGTCATATTACAGGTTAAATCAGACTGATTTTTTAGACTTAACGTTTAGAAAGGAACGTTTAATAACTGACTTAAGAAATGTGGAATGAGCTTCGGTTCAAGAATAATCGTCATGATTACACCATACGCTGCGCCCCAAAGGTGTGCGCTGTGGTTAATGTTGCTGTTGCCACGTTTACCTGACCAGATACTATAAGCCACATATAGCACGGCAAAAATAATCGCCGGAACAGGAATAAAGAATACAAAAATCAGTTTCCACGGTTCAAACAAGATATATGCAAAGAGCACTGCAGATACCGCCCCAGAAGCCCCTAAACTTGCCCAATGGGTATCGTGCTTATGTTTTAAATAACTCGGAATAATCGCCGCTATCAAGCCGCCCAAGTAAAACAGCACAAAGCCCATGTCGAAGAAATATTGGCGATAAAAACTTTCAATCACGCTACCAAAGAAAAATAAGGTAATCATGTTGAACAATAGGTGCGCGCCATCTGCATGAATAAAACCATGGCTAATAAATCGGTCATACTCGCCACGACTAAGGGCTGGCGGCCAAAATAACAAACGATTCATCACTTTCTGATTTGAAAATGCAATCAGTGAAATCACCACCGTAATCAGGATAATGGTCACGGTGTGGTTAAAGGGTAGGCCCAACATATATGACTATTCTACTTGTTAAAATTTATGCTCAATAATGCCATTAAATCTGCCTAAAGCGTGAACTTTCAGAATAATTCCGACAATTTTAGTTGATTTTTTTCTAATGCCCCGCATCTTAAGTTAAAATAGCGACTTCAGCTTGAGGAAATATTGTAATGTCGACTGAGAACAACAGCACAGCAGTTGCTGAAGAAATTCCAAACCTATTGATCACTCCAAATGCCCAAGAGTATTTGAAAGATCTTTTGGATAAACAAAATACACCGGGCATTGGTGTACGTGTTTTTGTGGAAAATCCGGGTACGCCACGTGCTGAATGTTGTATGGCTTACAGTGCACCAGAAGAAGTTGTGCCTACAGACTATAAACAAGACTATCCAGATTTCCCTGCATTTATTGACACACCGTCTATTCCATATCTTTTGGATGCGGTGATTGACTATAACAAAGACCGTTTTGGTGGTCAGTTAACTTTCCGTGCGCCAAACTCAAAAGTGCCACGTGTGGGTCCAGATGCCTCTGTAGAAGAGCGAATCACTTATGTTCTACAGTCAGAAATTAACCCTGGACTTGCAGGTCATGGTGGTAACTGTGCATTGGTAGAGGTGGTTGAAGATGCAGAACATGGTTTAACTGCAGTGCTTAAATTCGGTGGTGGTTGCCAAGGTTGTTCTTCAATCGATTTAACCCTGAAACAAGGTGTTGAAACAACATTGAAGCAGCATGTACCTGAGTTAATGCGTGTTGTTGACCAAACGGATCACAGTAATACTGAAGGTGCTTATTTCAAATAAGTTCAGTATTGTTATAAAAAAGCCGCAATGATGCGGCTTTTTTATTGTCTAAATCAAATAAAACGAAGATTTTTAAATGGTTTCTGAGGTTTTTACAGTGAGATGATAAGCGATATCACAAATATAAATGAGAATGATTATTAAAATTAGTTGCAATATGTTCGTGGTAGTTACAATGTGCAACACAATATTCAAGATTTCTCCATAAATACGTTCATTTGGAAGCACTCAATGACCAAACAACTATTAAAATCAACGCTTACACTTTCAATACTCTGTGCATTGGTAAGTTTGTCGCATGCAGAAGATGTGCAAACTGAAGCAACAGACGAATCCGTAACGAAGATGGAAACCATTGTTGTTACTGCAGCAGAACAGGTTAAACAATCATTAGGTGCTTCAAAAATTACGGCAGAAGATTTAGAAAAAATGCCGGTTGTGAATGATATTTCAGAGTATGTGCGCCGTATGCCGGGTGTGAATTTGACTGGTAACAGTGCCACCGGGCAACGTGGTAATAACCGTCAGATTGATATCCGTGGTATGGGGCCTGAAAACACGTTGATCTTAATTGATGGCAAGCCTGTAAATTCGAGAAACTCAGTACGTTATGGCTGGCGCGGTGAGCGTGATACACGTGGTGATTCGAACTGGGTACCTGCGGATGCTATTGAATCGATTGAAGTGCTGCGTGGTCCAGCAGCAGCGCGTTATGGTTCAGGTGCGATGGGTGGTGTGGTCAATATTAAAACCAAGAAAGTGACCAACGACGTGCATGGCTCTGTGGAAGTTTTTACCAATCAACCTGAAGACGCTAAAGAGGGCGCAAGTCACCGTGAAAGCTTTAACTTAAGCGGGCCAATTCTCAAAGATGTCCTTTCATATCGGTTATACGGTAGTTATAACAAAACCGATTCAGATGCTGCGGATATTAATGCTCTAATGGACAATGGCGCGCGTATGGCGGGTCGAGAAGGCGTTGAAAATAAAGATATCGCAGGGCGCTTGGCTTGGCAGTTGAATGATCAACAAGTCTTGATGTTTGATGCAAGTGTTGGCCGCCAAGGCAACCGTTTTGCAGGCGACAGTCAAAACAGTGTATTTGATCCAGCCGATCCAAACAAAGCGCCTATTCTATCGGCTTTAATTGGTGAAGAAACCAATACCATTTATCGTGATAGTTTTGCATTAACCCATGAAGGTACGTGGGGTTGGGGCGATAGTAAACTCATTGCGCAATATGACAAAACCAAAAATAAACGCCTACCTGAAGGAACAGGCGGTAGTACTGAGGGACAGATTAATAATCTTGAAAATAAACAAACGTCACATCTAGAAACCATTCGCTTTAATGCAGAAGCCAATCTGCCGTTCCAATGGTATGTCCCACAAGTATTAACTTTAGGCACTGAGTGGGTCGAAGATGACTTTACCGATACGGTTAATACACAAGCTGGCGCAGGCGGTTTTGGTGATGCGCTGACTTCAGGTGACCGTTCACAAATGGATTCACGGATTGCGTCGGCCTATATTGAAAATAATATGAATTTGGGCGAAAGCACCGATGTTGTTTTGGCACTGCGTTATGATAATCATAGTAAATCGGGAGATAGCTGGAGTCCAAGTCTCAATATTACGCAAAAACTTGGTGACTATTGGACACTAAAAGGTGGTGTGGCTAAGGCGTATAAAGCACCCAATATGTACCAAAATGCGGAAGGTTATCTGTTAAGCACTCGCGGTAATGGCTGTCCGATTGGGCTGAGCCAATGTCTATTACAAGGTAATGGCGATCTCAAACCTGAAACTTCAGTGAATAAAGAGTTAGGTGTGCAGTTCGAAAAAGACATCGTAAATGCAAGCTTTGTATGGTTCCGTAATGATTATAAAAATAAGATCGTTGCAGGGGATACGCGTCTAGAAGAACTAGAAGTAAATGGTACAACATATAATGTACTGCGTTGGATGAATACGCCAGAAGCCTTGGTGGAAGGTGTTGAAGGAAGTATTTCTTTGGACTGGGGTGATATCACGTGGACCAATAACGTTACTTATATGATCAACTCTGAAGATAAACGTACTGGCAATCCGCTTTCAGTGATTCCGAATTACACACTGAACTCTATTTTGAACTACAACATCACGGATCGATTAGACAGTAACTTTGTCTATACCCAATATGGTCGTCAAAAGCCACGTCAATATGCAGAAACCAGTCTTGAAAGCAAAGATGGCTTGGCGATGGATAGCGTGAAAAGTTATGGCATTGCAGGCATTAACTTTGGTTATAAATTTAATGCGGATTTGAGTGCTCGTATCGGTGTGAATAACCTATTTGATGAGCAAAAACTGCGTGATAAAACGGTCAATCAAACATATAACGAGCCGGGTCGTGCTTACTATGCAAGTTTGAAATACCAGTTCTAAGTATTTCTAAAAGAAAAGCCGCTTAACGCGGCTTTTTTTATGTTGGGATATTTAAAATTTTCAGTGCTTCACTTGAGTAGTAGAATTGTTCTAAATACAGACGGGAACGCTCACGCAAATAACCCGACTCAATCATTTGTTGAACGATAGGATTGAGTAAGTTTTGAAGTTCATGCTGAATCAGTGCTTCATCAATATTTAAATCACGTAGCAATAAATCAAAAGGGCGTTCTGCATTGCGCACGTACCAAGCGTATACGCCATCATGCACTTGCTGTTTCATATACTCAGACTGTCGCATAAAGTCCCAAATTTCATGACCCATGGCAACTGTTTGCGGCAAGTCCTGAACTTCAACATAGTTCTTTAATACTGAAACTGGCAGCGCTTTAATTTTATGCCACAAATTGGCTTGAAAATGGTACAGCTTATGATCATCAAAGTGCTGATTTAACACGGTTTCACTCATTTGACTGAGCTTTAAAATATTCTTTTGTAAGTATTTGCTGACTGCATTATCTAAATTGGTATCAGTGACATTTTCCAGTACCGATTTCCCCATTTTCATAAATCGTGAAACACCGGGGACAGATTTCGCAATAACTGAGTTGTCTAAATAATCTTGTATCGCATGTTGAATCAACTGACTGATCATGGCTGAAAATGCAGGATTGTTGACCATGGTATGAATTAAACGTTGACGATGTCCCTGTTTACTCGCCACATACTGTGCAATTTTATCAATGGTCAACACAGGAATGATTTCGGCAATCGTGGTGCTGTCATTTGCAGGATGAATCAGTGCAAATTTGATATGTTCAGCAATTTGCTCAATCAGAAATTGACTTGCAGGGGTATTTAAAATTTGTTTCTGCAACAAGGCATTGATTTGATCAAAACTCCAAATCTGCTGCAAAGTTTGTTTACGAAACCATTGATAAAAATGGGTGAATTCAGTGGCTACGGTATCATTGTGTGAAAAGCTCTGATCTAAAAAGTTCAGTTGAGCGTCAATCAACTGCTCAATCATCGGGTTTTTCTGCATACTTTCCCTGAAGTCCCAGTGATGGGTATCTAAAAATGGCGAATGCTCAGTTTAACTGAATCAGTTTATCTACCAAAGGGTTTTTAAACTTTTGACTTTTCGCAAGGAAAGGTAAGTAATGGTCTGCAACTTGTTGTTCGGCTTCTAAGATTGGCATATGACCGACGTTATTTAAAATTACAGGGGTTTCTGCACGTTTCAGTAACGACTTGAGTTCGCCAGCCACTTCAACATTAAAAATTTTATCTTGTTTGCCCCAAAGGATCAGGGTTGGTGCTTCCACCGTTCGTGTTAATCGAGCAAAAGTTTCAGGGGTGTAGATTCGATTGAGTGTGACGACTTGATCGATCATTTTACTGGTGAAGGGCGCACGCGCAATTAAGATATTTTCCTGCGCTTCTTTAAGCTGTGTTGGAACATTGGGCGGATTTTGCATGAGTTTATGCATAACATCATCTAAATCACCCGGTTTTGAAACGATTAAATTTTTAAGTTTATACGGGTCGCGGGTATAACTGGTATTGGCCTGTTTATAAATGCCCGCGCTGTTGAGTAAAAATAGGCTTTGGGTATCAAAGGGATATTGAGAGGCATATACCGTGGCAATGGAACCACCCAATGAGTGACCTGCGACATTCAGTTTATCTTCAATATCTATTTTAAGGACAAACTGGCGTAGTTGTTCCGTGACATTCGGCACTGAGACATCAAAATCGACCGGCACATGCGTATCGCCATTGGCCGGTAGGTCGGGGATAATCACGTGATAGTTCGGTGTTAAATAATGCGCAACACGATTCCAATTATCACGTGTGCCACCTAAACCATGAATCAGCAAGATGGTAGGTTTAGAGCGTTGACCGCCTTCGCTATAACTCCAATTCACATTCCCGACTTGAACACTGTGTGTGACTAAACCAGCCGCTTTACGCTCTTGGTTCAAATAGTTTTGCACGATAGAGGGTACAGCCAGGTTTTTGCTGATGGGAGACGGATTTGCAGCCAAAGTGTTGTTGGCAGTAAACGTCATACAGCAAATTGTTGCTAGCTTGAAAAAGCCAAAAATGCGTGAATGATGTCCTTTCATTGACGTTTACCCCAGTTAAATCGAATCGATATATTTTTTAGATCATTTATATGACTATTATCAGAATGGGCTGAAATAGCGAAAGCGTATATTTATGAAATATATTGTAAATTAAAAATGACCTTTGTCATCCATTGCTTTTTTGACGTGGTTAAACTTGCGTTTTAATAATGTGAACCATTACAGAAAAAATAATTTTTTTTGATGAATGTGGAGTAGCATTTTCTATCAAGATGCATCGTCGTAGAAAAAATTCACAGCAATTGTTTTTGCAAGTGACAATCGATTCGACTGGGATTAAAATATTGCAACTTCGGATAAGGGTAATTAGAACATGCTAGCAGCAGCAGAAGCTTTAGATCGTTTAAAGAAAGGGAATCAACGTTTTGTAAACGGTGAAACGAATCACCCGAAGCTTTTGACGCATCAACAACGTGCTGAAATGGCCGAAAGCCAAGAACCTTTTGCGATTATTTTAGGGTGTTCAGACTCACGTGTTCCTGCTGAAATGGTATTTGACCAAGGCTTAGGCGATTTATTCGTGATTCGTGTTGCAGGTAATATTGTGGCACCGTCTCAAGTCGGTAGCGTGGAATTTGCAGCAGAAAGCTTTGGATGTCCTGTGGTCATTGTATTGGGTCATACACACTGTGGCGCGATTCATTCTACGATTGAAGCTTTAACTAACCCTGCGACACCACCATCAGCAAACTTGATGTCGATTGTGAACCGCGTTCGTCCATCTGTAGAAATACTCATGCAAACTGAATTGAAAGATGACCTTGAAAAACTTTCAATGCATGCAGTACGTTCAAACGTTTTTGCATCAGTGAATCAACTTCGTCATGGTTCAGCAGTCCTCGAAAACTTAATTGCGCAAGGCAAATTAAAAGTGGTAGGCGCTGAGTATTCACTCGAAACAGGTGAAGTAAGCTTCTACGATTTCTAAGCAAATTACAGTAAAGACAAGATATTAAAAAAGGCGCTCAAATGAAGCGCCTTTTTTATGAACCGATTTTCACCAACTAAATTTATAAACTTGCTTTGATCAATGGATAAGCATTGTTCAGCAAAATTGTTTGCGCTTTGGCATTCGGGTGGATCTGATCTTGTTGCATTAAGTTTTTATGTCCCGCAACCCCTTGCATAAAGAAAGGCAATAATTTGACTTTGTACTGTTGGCTCAACACTTGATAGTTATTTTCAAAAGCTTGGCTATATGCCTTGCCATAATTCGGTGGAATTTTCATTCCAAATAAAATGACTTTCGATTTGGCCTGTTGGCTTTTTTGAATCAGCTGCGCTAAATTTTTTTGAATTTGTGCAGGGGGCTGTCCGCGTAAACCATCATTACCACCTAACTCAATCACCACAAGGTCTGGACGATGAGTTTGCAACAGTTTAGGCAGTCGTGCCAAAGCACCACTGGTGGTTTCACCGCTGACACTTGCATTGACCACTTTATGTTGTTTCGGATACTGTTGGTCTAGACGTTTTTGTAATAAGTGGACCCAACCTTGCTGCACTGAAACACCATAACCTGCACTTAAGCTATCGCCCAAAATCATGATGGTTTTGGCAGAGAGCAGCATCGGGCAGAACATCAGTGCAATAGCCAGCAAGTAACTCAATAGACGATTATTTTGAATGCGATTTTGCATATAGGGAAGATATGACCCAACTCACGACAGATGTTGACATCATGCCACAGGCGATTATTTCTGCACAGCAATTGACACAAAAGATACAACTTCCACAAAAACAGTTATCGATCTTCGAACAACTCGATCTTGAAATCTTTGCAGGGGAACAAGTTGCGATTACTGGTCGTTCTGGTTCAGGTAAATCCACCTTGTTGGGTATTTTGGCGACCTTAGATCAGGCCAGTTCGGGACAATTACGGGTCTGTGGTCAAGACATTCATCTATTAAATGAAGAACAGCGTGCTCAAGTCCGTTTGGCTCATATTGGATTTGTCTTTCAGTCTTTCCAGTTGTTGCCACATTTAACGGCACTGGAAAATGTCATGCTGCCGCTACGGCTAAAAGCAAATTTTCAGGTCAAAGCTGCCGAAGAAAAAGCATTAAAATTATTAGCAAAGGTCGGACTAGAACGCCAAGCGCATCAAGCCCCTAAAGTTTTATCGGGTGGTGAGCAGCAACGGGTTGCGATTGCCCGTGCTTTGGTGAGTGAACCCGATCTGATCTTTGCAGATGAACCGACAGGTAATTTAGACAGTGCAACGGCACAGGAAATTGAACAACTGTTATTTCAGTTAAATCGTGAAATGGGAACCACTTTGGTATTGGTGACGCATGATGCCGATTTGGCCCGTCAATGTCAGCGCCATTTTGAATTGGTCAATGGTCAATTGATTGAGCATCGGACAGGAGATGCTGCATGAATCTTTTGGCATTGTTTCGACCACTCTTACAGCTGAGTTTTAAAACTACGGGTGTGTATTTATTATTGATCGCACTAACCTTGGCGATCAGTGCCACCACGGCTTTAAAGTTTAGTAATGTACAAATTCAAAATGCTGTAGCGCTACAAGCTGCTGAAATGTTGGCAGCAGATTTGGCGCTGACAGCCAATGAACCAATTCCACAAGAGTGGCAACAACAAGCCAAAGCACAGCAATTAAAACATTCGAATGTCACGCTATTTAGCAGCATGGCGCACACCGATCAGCAATTTGTCATGGTCAATGTCAAAGCCGTTGATGCTGCATTTCCATTACGAGGTGAACTTGAAACAGAGCCGAAACTAAACCGGTCCATACAAGCAGGTGAGGTCTGGTTAAGTCCGCGTGCCATGGATTTATTGGGTGTAAAGGTTGGAGATCAGATCAATATTGCCGATGCTGCTTTTCAAGTCAGTGCCAAAATCATTCATGATACCAATCAAGAGCTTGGCTTCAGTGGTTTTTCACCGACGGTTATGATTGCGCAATCTGAGGTGGCGAGAACCAATGCTATCCAAGTCGGGAGTCGGATTGAATATCGCCTGTTAATGGCAGGAGATGCACAAAATACCCAGCGCTTTGAAAAACTGTATAAGCAGAAATTTGGCGATCAAACAGAAAGTGGTGCTGCCAATTCAGATCAAGCGCAGGTTCAGGATGCGGCTCAAAGCAGTTTGAAATTGAGAAATGCCAGTGAAGGCAATACCCGCTTGATGAAGCCGATTGCCAACCTAGAAACGTTTTTACAACTGGCGAATATTTTAACCATTCTACTTTGTGGCATCGCCATCGCATTAACCAGCCAGCGTTATGTCCAACAAAATCAGGATGCCATTGCGCTGATGCGCTGTATTGGATCGACCAAACAGCAAATATTAAGTGCTTATTTGGCTTTACTGTTGGTTGTACTCGGGCTTTCAATCCTGTTTGGAAGTTTGATTGGTCTGGGATTTGGGTTTGGCTTATTGCAACTGATGCTACAGCTGATTCCAAATTTACAATTAGAGTTTTCAGCCCTGTCTATGCTACTTGGCCCGCTTCCAATCGCAATATTTACCAGTGCGATTGTGCTATTAGGGTTTGTTCTTCCGAGTCTTTGGCAATTATTAGGGACGCCGCCAGCACGGGTGATACGACAACAAGAGCGTTCTGTACGTTCCATGCTTTGGATGCTCAGTTTCGGCACACTTAGCTTGGTGGTGTTTTGTGTGGTTTTAACTGAAAATTTACAGCTCACCTTATGGCTGATTTGCGCCATCATCTTCCTGTGTGTTGGCCTATATATGATGGTCTGGCTCAGTTTAAAGGCCTTGAAATGTTGGGGGACGAAAATCTCAGCGTATATACGCACACCGTATCAAACGGCATTTCAAATTACCGCATTAGCATTGGGGCTAAGTCTGATCACGGTTTTAGCGGTATTGCGTACAGATTTGCTGGAACGTTGGCAACAACAATTGCCACAAGGGACACCTAATCAATTTGTCTATGGATTACCGCCATTTGAGTTGCAGGATTTTAATCAACAACTCAAGCAGCATGGTTGGCAAGGGACGCCGATGTACCCGAATATTCGTGGGCGTTTAGTTGCCAAAAATGATCTTCCTTTTTCGGATGTCTTAATTAAAAGCAATAATTCATTACGCCGTGAATTGAATCTCACACAGGCTGCAACTTTTCCAAAAGATAATCAAATCATCGCGGGTAGTCAGCAGTTTCAACAGGTTAACGAAGTATCGGTAGAAGTGAAAACCGCACAAGAACTCGGCATTAAAATTGGAGATCGACTGAGTTTTAGTCTTCCTGAAGGGATTTTACAAGCCAAGGTGATCAACCTTCGCAGTGTGGAGTGGGAAAGCTTTAGTCCAAACTTCTTCTTTATTTTTTCTCCCAAAACCATGGATGAAAATGCAGGCAGCTATTTGGGGAGTTTCTATGTTCCACCGCAAGATAAAAGTCAGTTAATTGATCTGATTCAGCAGTTTTCGAATACCGTGTTTATTGATGTTAGTCTAATTTTGGATGAGATCAAACGCATCGTCAGCGTATTGGTTCAGATTATTACTATCTTGGCGCTATTGGTGAGTATTTCAGGCATTTTGGTCTTAATCGCATGCTTGAATTTATTTATGGATGAACGCAAAAAAGAAGTGGCATTACTGCGTTCCTTCGGCAGTTCCAAGCAAAAGTTAAAGTCGATGCTCAGTTTGGAAGTCGGTTTGATGGGGCTAATTTCGGGTGTTGTGGCATGTATTTTTGCTGAAGTGATCAGCGCGATTGTCAGTTATAAAATGGAATTGGTCATCCAGCTACATGCAGAAATTTGGTTGATCCTCCCACTGGTAATGACCTTAGTCTGTACATTGATCGGACGTTATCGCTTAAGTTATCTTTGCGATATTCCACCCTTAGAAAGTTTGCGTGAACTAAATAGTTAAGCGTGGAGAAGGTTAACGGTTGAGCTAATTAAAAGTGGAGCAAGAACCTAGTGCGTAGTTTGGATTTAGACAAGATTTGACGTGTTTTCAACATGTCTGTGTTATAGCCACAGGGTTCATTCCACTGTTTAACGTGCTGCGAAAGATTGCTTCATCAGCAGGATAAAGTGTTCCCAAAGCGGTAAAATCGGTTGGATTAATTGTTGGCAATGCAGATAAAACAGGTAGCATCCGACAGCTGCGGCGATTAGACCGATCATTTGAATGATTAGGGATTGATGTAATTTTTGTCCCACATACCAAATGAAAGCCAATGCAGCGCCCATCAACATGCCGCCAATATGCGCGGCATTGTTAATCCCACTAATCATAAAGCCCATCGCGAGGTTAATCCCCATCACCATCAATAAGGTTTTTTTATCCAGATAAAATTGCTGTTTAGGTAACATGGGGAGCAGCGAAATAATCGTCAGCGCTGCACCGAGACCCATCACTGCACCCGATGCGCCTGCACCAATACTCGGAAAAAGTTGCTGATTGGCTGCACCTTCGGCCAATAATGCATAACTGTCTTGAATGGTTAAATAACCACTCAATAAACTTCCCATCAGTCCGGCTAAAACATACAGGCCGAGGAAGTAGAAACGACCTAACATTTGCTCGGCAACACTGCCAAAAATATACAAAGCCCACATATTCAACATCAGGTGAATCAGGCCAAAATGAAAAAACATACTGCTGAATAAGCGGATGGGTTCCTCTAAAAAGGTTAAAGGTGCATAATCAGCACCCCAACGCAAAGCATCCAGTGTGTCGGGTTGGCTAACGTTCATTCCATGCAACACTTGCCAGCCAAAGAGTCCAACATTGATGGTAATTAAGAGTGCCGTGATCCACCACAGTTGGATTTGCAGCTTACGGGTTGATACAGCAGGAGGGCTGAGTTCAGACATGCTATTCTTGTACTGTGTCAAAATATTTAAAAATAAGCTTAACATGAAAAAACAGAATTTCTGGAGTAACACACTGACATGAAAGCCTTTATTGTTCGTACATTGTTAATTCTTGTCAGTCTTGTGCTTTTGGTGCAGCTTTGGATCTTTGGTAGTCTAGTGTGGTGGCGTACGCATCCTGTGGAATCCACGATGATGATGCGTTTAGATTATTGGTCTGAGCCATCCAAACCGATTAAACACGAATGGCGTGATTACGACCAAATCAGTGATTATGTCAAACATGCTGTTGTTGCCGCGGAAGATGGCAAGTTTTTACAACATAAAGGTTTTGATTGGGAAGGCATGCAAAATGCTTTAGAACGCAATAAAGATAAGGGCAAAGTGGTTGCAGGTGGATCGACCATTTCTCAGCAATTGGCAAAAAACTTATTTTTATATAATAAGCGGTCATTTATTCGAAAAGGGCAGGAAGCTGTTGCAACATGGATGATGGAACGCATGTGGACGAAGCAACGTATTTTAGAGGTATATCTCAACTCGGTTGAGTTTGGGGATAACATCTATGGCGTCGAAGCTGCAACACAGCACTATTTTGGTAAAAGTTCACGGAGTTTGAGCCGAGAACAAGCAGCGTTTATTGCGGCTATTTTACCCAATCCAAAATATTATGATGAAAATCGACAGGATCGTAAGCTGAATTATCGTAAACGTATGATCCAAAAATATATGCGTTATAGCCATATCCCAGATTAAGAATGATCTAAACACTTGTCAAATGGCATGGCAGCGATTTGAATTACAACAAAAAGCTCATATTAATGGGCTTTTTTTATGAAATTGTCACAAATTTGAAGCATACTAAACTGAGTACAGCACACATTTTTTAATATGGGTTTGAAATGAATACCGCAGCTGAAGTCGCGCAAGTACCAACTGAATATACTTATAATGATCGTTATATCAATCGAGAGTTATCGATTCTCGACTTTCATCTGCGTGTGCTCGAACAAGCGGTTGATCCGATACACCCCTTACTTGAACGCATGAATTTCTTGCTAATCTTTTCGCGCAACTTAGACGAATTTTTTGAAATTCGTGTTGCGGGAATGATGGAACAGCTAGACTTAGGTAATGAAAGCCGCAGTCCAGATGGCTTAACACCAAAACAAGTATTAGATGAAATTTCTGCGACAGCACATGCGGCAATTGAGCGCCAGTATCGTATTTTAAATCAAGAAATTTTACCTAAACTGCGTGAGGAAGATATTTGCTTCTTACGCCGTGGTGAGTTAACCCCTGCACAATCGGCTTGGGTAAAAAAGTATTTCCAAGAACAAGTTGCACCAGTTTTAACCCCAATTAGTTTAGATCCTGCACATCCATTCCCTCGCTTGGTGAATAAGTCGCTGAACTTTATTGTGACTCTAGAAGGGAAGGATGCGTTTGGTCGTCAGATTGACTTAGCCGTTGTACCTGCACCGCGTTCGCTGCCACGTGTCGTTCGGCTTCCTGATGAATTAACCGGTGGCAAAGAGCATCATGTGATGCTATCGGCAATTATTCATGAACATGTCTCTGATTTGTTCCCCGGCATGACGGCGACGGGTTGCTACCAATTCCGCGTGACGCGTAATGCCGATTTAGCTTTAAATGAAGATGTTGAAGATTTAGCTAAAGCTCTGAAAGGTGAGTTGAATTCTCGTCGTTTTGGTCGCGCCGTTCGTTTGGAAGTGACAGAAAATTGTCCGCAGCATATTTATGAATATTTGCTTGATGAGTTCGATTTAGAAGAAGAGCAACTTTATAAAGTAGATGGGCCAGTTAACCTTGCACGTTTACTGTCAAACTTTAAACGTCCACATCTACGTTATGATGCGCATATTCCAGTTATTCCGAAAGTACTCAAAAAATCTGAAAACATTTTTAGTGCGATGCAAAAGCAAGATATTTTGCTACACCATCCCTTTGAATCATTCGCACCTGTAATCAACCTACTGCGCGAAGCTGCACGTGATCCACAAGTTTTGGCCATTAAACAAACGCTTTATCGAAGTGGTGCAGACTCTGAAATTGTGCAAGTCTTAGCGGAAGCAGCACGTAATGGTAAAGAGGTTACCGCAGTAATTGAGCTTCGAGCACGATTTGATGAAGAATCAAATATTGCTGTAGCCAATGTATTACAAGAAGCGGGCGCAGTGGTGGTGTATGGCATCGTGGGCTATAAGACCCATGCCAAAATGATTTTGGTGGTACGCCGTGAAAATAATAAATTGGTGCGTTATGTGCATTTAGGTACGGGGAACTATCACGCGGGCAATGCGCGTATCTATACCGATTATGGCCTATTAACCACCGATAAAGAACTCTGCGAGGATGTACATCGCATTTTCCAAGAGCTGACCGGTATGGGCAAAATGGCGAAGTTGAAAAAATTGCTGCATGCGCCATTTACCTTACATGCTCAACTGATCAATTATATTGATAATGAAATTGCTAATGCTAAAGCAGGTAAACCTGCGCAAATCATTGTCAAGGTCAATGCATTAACTGAAGTTCAGTTGATCAATAAACTGTATGAAGCGTCACAAGCGGGTGTACAGATTGATTTAATTATTCGTTCTATTTGTTGTTTGCGTCCGGGATTACCGGGGCTGTCTGAAAATATTCGCGTACGTTCTATTGTTGGCCGTTTCTTAGAACATACCCGAGTTTATTATTTCAGTAATAATGGCGATGCACGGATTTACTGTTCAAGTGCAGACTGGATGGATCGTAATTTATTTAACCGTGTTGAAGCCTGTTTCCCAATTGAAGATCCAGCCTTGAAAAAGCGTATTTATCAATTAGGTTTAGTGAATTATCTAAAAGATAATCAGCAAGCTTGGTTGCTCCAAAGTGATGGTCGTTGGATTCGTACCCATGTTCAAGAGGGAGAGGAGGCACATAATTCACAGCATGTGCTTTTAGATGCATTTAAATAGATGTGGGTTATAAATAAAGGGAGCAGATGCTCCCTTTGGTATTTTTTAAGTATAGATTTATTTTTGAATACTTTATCTCAGCTAAATTTAGCTGTAGCTACAAATTTTTCTATAGATATTTTTGACAAAACCATCAATTTGATACGTTGAAAGTTTTAACTCACGGACCATCTGCTCTTGAGTCGCACTATGGCTGACCATATCCAAAATTTGATATTCAGCTGGATTTAGACTGAGTTGTTTCGGCGCTGCATTTTGCGGACTAAAAGTTTCACTCAATAAAAATTTAGCAAAAGTTGGGTGCAGGGCAGCACCACCTCTTAAAATGGTTTTCAGCTGGTTATAAGTGTCTTCAATTGGTTGTTGAATCAACATATAGGCAGTTGCACCTAACTGAATCGCATGTAAAGTTAAATCGGCAGACTGTTCATTGACTAAAATAATGAGATTGCTCGAAGGATAGATTTTCTTAATTTTATGTATGAATGAGATATCAGACTGTTGCGTGACCACTAAAAAGATTAAATTTGGCAATTGATTGAAAATTTGTTGTTCTGCATCTGCTAAATTTTCTGAAAATGTAATGAGGTCTTCAGGATAACCGAGGTCTCCTAAGATGTTAAACAGCACTGTTTTTGAAGTCATTGATTGATGATCAATGATCAAAACGGGTACTGGTAATAAAAATTCACTCATCATACATTTCGCTCATTTATTATTTTTAATCAAATTGCATTTCCATAATGTGCATGGAAGTGAATTAGAAAAATATACCTAGAAGTAGTGATTTATACATCAAAGTATAATTAAGTTATTGTGATATAATATAATTTAATTAATGTATGGTTTTTTGTGTTTTTCATTATGTTGAATGCAAAGATTTATAGTTTTTTCGTTTTTATTTTTAGAATATTGATTAAATAATCATCAGATTTCGATTCGAATTGAAAATAATAAATGAAATGTGAAAGCAGTATTTTGACAACTAATAAATTGAACTGTTTCTGATGTGAGTTAATATTCACCTATTGCTTAGTTATTTTAAACATGAATATTAGTGACTATTTAAAATAATGTGATTTATTTCTCATGTATGGTTATTTTATAGCACAAAACATAATTATGAAAAAAGCCCTTTGAAAATGAATCAGACGTACTTTATCTAAAATACCTGAAACTAGTGATTTTAACGAAAGTTATATTTTACTAAGATGTATTAATCTTCTTACTTATCTGGCTAGTGTGAAGATATTATCGAGGCGATGAATTGAGATATACATCAAGTCATATATTACCTTATCAGGCTACCTATTTGGGTTAGCCTTTTCTTTTTTCTAGATACTATATTTTTATTTTCAATTTTAAATTCATCTCAATATTATTATTTCTGGATTATTAATTTCTGCAAAATAAAAAAGAGAGCACAGGGCTCTCTTTAATATTCATGGATTGAATTAGTGCAGATTACTGGTGATTTTCTGCAAGATTTGAAGCAATACATCAAATTCACTTTGAAGCGGCGTACTTTTACGCGTTACCAATGCTAATGTGCGTGTAGGACTAGCTTCTATTTCTTTCACAGCCAAATCTTCATTGGCTTTGATCATATTGGTATGAACTGCAATTTCAGGCAATAAGGTAAAGCCTAAATCTGCGTAAACCATTTCAACCAAAGTTGGCAATGAGCTTGCTTTTAAACGGTGGTCATTTTTACGTTCACCAATCGGGCAAGCACTCAAAGCATGATCACGTAAGCAATGGCCTTCTTCAAGCAACATTAAACGAGATAAATCTAAGTCGTCTAAAGATTTTGCTTGAGCTGCATTTTGGTCAGTTTTGTTGTACACCAAGAACAATTTTTCTTTGTTTACTTCTGCAACTTTCAAGCTACGTGTATCGAAAGGAAGGGCAAGTAATACAATATCTAGATTACCATGCTCGAGTTTCTCAACAATTTTTTCACTTTGTGCTTCATGTAAGTGCAATTGAATTTTTGGTAATTGCTTATGCACTTCTTCTAATAATGGCGCAAGTAAGAATGGCGCAATAGTAGGAATGACCCCTAGATGTAAATCACCCGTTAGAGGTTCGCTCATTTCACGACTTAAACGCATTAGGTCTTGCGCATCTGCCAATAGAACTCGGGCTCGTCCGACAACTTGTTCGCCAAGAGGAGTTAAACGCACGTTTTGACGGTCGCGTTCTACCAATACGCCACCTAGTAAACGCTCAAGTTCCATGATCCCGCCAGACAAAGTAGACTGGGTGACAAAAGAACGACGCGCAGCTTCAGTAAAGTGTAGCGTTTCTGACAGTGTTACTAGATATGACAGCTGTCTTAAGGATGGTAATGCAGCCATAGTGTCCTAATTTATGATTTAAAGTGATCAGCAAACAAACCGCTAAGATATGGAATAAAATGCGGTGGGATATCATGCCCCATTCCATCAATTAATTCAAATTTAGCACCTGAAATAGCCTTTGCAACGGCCTTACCATGGCTTGGCGGCAGCAAACGGTCACGAGCTCCATGAACCACAATGGTTTTATGCTGAATTTGTTTATCCAACTGCAGCAGGGAACCTGTACATAATATTGCTAAAAACTGTTGAAGTACACCCGCTGGGTAATAACTCCGTTTATAGAGTTTACGTGCAGTTTGTATCGCTTCAAGCTGATTAATATAGCCTGGAGAGCCTATAATATTAAAAACTTTCAGGCTATGGTTAATAATGCCATCTTCATCGTTAGATTCAGGTTTTTCAATTAGACTAAATAATTGCTTTGGAAATGGCGGTGGAAGTAAGGGGTGGATGTTACTGGTAAAAAGTAAGCTTAAGTTGTGCACTTTATCTGGATAGCGTGCCGCCACGATTTGAGCAATCATGCCGCCCATCGAAGCGCCTAAAATATGGACTTTATCAAGTCCCATACGATCAATTAACAGTGCAACATCGTCTGCCATATCGTATAGATCATAAGGCGCACCTTGATTCTCTAGACCTAAGGCAAAACGTCCCATCAGTTTAAAGGTGTTAAGACGTGGGCCTGGGTTACGAATTTTACTCGACAGACCAATATCGCGATTATCAAAGCGAATAACTCGGTAACCTTGGTCTATTAGGGACTTACAAAAGAAATCGGGCCAATACAACATTTGTGCGCCGAGTCCCATAATCAGTAAGATTGCAGGATCTTCAGGATGACCACCCACCTCGACATGAAGTTCAATGCCATTGCCTAACTCTACGCGAGTTTCATGCATAAAAGAGGCATAAGGTGAAATATTAAACTGAAGGGCACTATTCATTGTTATTTTCCTTTAAAAAGGACGTCTATTATTATCAGGACGTCCTTGTATTTAAACCTTAAACTGAAGCGGGAATCAAGTCCGGAACCTGCTTAGTCAAAGTTAAGCGTTGCTTCCCAGCAGTTGCACCGAGCAGTACAAATCCACGTAATACGCCATCTTGATCGATCGCACGGGCAATCATGCCATCTTCAAGCTCTTCTGTTTCCCATTGGGTTTCTACATCAATTGGCGCAGGAAGGACAGTTAAAGGTGCAGCAGGTGTTTTAACAGCTACAGGCATGGCTGGATAATGCACAGCGGTATGTTCACCATTGAGGGTTTTTGCCAAAGCACGTGCTTGTTGCATGATCGGCATCACGTATGGCAGAAGGGTACCATTAACTTCAGCACAGTCACCGACAGCATAGATATCTGCCAAGTTGGTTTCTAAGCCTTTATTGGTTAATACACCGCGACTGGTGTGAATGCCGGCTTGTTTTGCCAAGTTAATTTCAGGTTGTAAGCCAATCGCAGACAACACAACATCTGCCACTAAGCTTTGACCATTGGCAAGGCTCACTTGATAGTCACCATTTTCAATACGTGAGACTTTTTCAACAGTCGTGCCTAGAACGAATTGAATGCCCGTTTCCTCTAAATTACTTTGGAATTTAGCGGCCACATGAGATGGCAGTAGACGACCTAAAGGTTGCGGAGCTAAATCGATCACCGATACTTTCGCCCCAGTGTTTTGAAGGTCATTGGCAAATTCACAGCCAATCAAGCCTGCACCTAAAATCACCACACGCTTATCTTCACGTGCTGCAAGTTGTTTACGGAATGCTTTGTAGTGATCTAAATTGTTGACGACATGAATGTCTTCGCTGCCATCACCCGAAATAGCTAAGCGAATTGGATTTGCGCCGACTGCTAAAACGAGTTTTGAATATAGTTGTGTTTGAGTTCCATTTTGGCTTTCAATAGTAAGCTCATGTTTTGCTGCATCAATGGATTTAACCCAACTCTTATTGATGATTTGCATATTGAGTTGAGCCGACATTTTTTCGGCATCCCCTAGAGGGATTTGCTCAGGAGTTTTATTACCAACGAGCGCATTGGATAATGTCGGTTTAGCGTAGTTAATGGCATCATCTGCACAGATCATAATAAGTTCTAGTTCAGGATTTAACTTACGAAATTCACGCGCAACGGCATATCCCGCCATACCAGAACCAATAATGACAATAGGGTGCATACTCAACTCCAAACACATTTCATATTTTTTAAAGACAAAAAAAAGACCATAACGATGATGGTCTTAGATTCTATTTATTAGATTTCAACCATTTCAAAATCTACTTTTGAGACGCCACAATCTGGGCAAGTCCAATCATCTGGGATATCTTCCCATTTAGTTCCTGCCACGATACCGTCTTGTGGCCAGCCTTCTGCTTCGTCATAAATCCATCCACAAACGATGCACTGATACTTTTTCATTCCATTCTCCAAAAACTGACACAAAATTAAGTCAGTAAATACTTCATAACTGTATAAGTTTATTCCTTAAGGTTAAATCGCCTTATACAGTAGACTGTTATGTTAAATTTTTACGCAGTTCTAACGATAAAGTAAAGTGGCTAAGAGTTTAATGAGTGAAATTAAAAGCAGAATGGCAGTGAGGGACAATAAATATCATCAAAACCCCAGATCTGGGAAAAATTGTCTGACAATATTTATGCCTATTGAAAGCTATATTGGAATTCATTTCCGTGAATTGGGTTCTAAATACCGCTTTTTCTATATTCATAGACTAAAGTCTTGCAGAAAAAAACTCTAAAATCTTTTATTTTATGATTAGGAAAATATATATTTGATATTTTTTAAATAAATACAACATTAATAATCAATAACTTATGTAAATTCACTGTATCTTAAATATGCATTTTGGTAGGGGGTTAGCTGTTCTTTTCTCTCAAATCGCGTTAAAATTCACACATTCCTTCCTTAATTTATTTTCTCCTATTATGAGTAATTCTACTGCTGCGGCATTGTGGTCTAACATTCGTACTGTCCAAGATTTTCCAAAACCAGGAATTTGTTTCTTTGACCTTACGCCGTTATTTATGAATAACATCGAATCGTTAACTGATGCCCTAATTGCAAGTATTCCAGCTGAGCAATTGGCAGAAGTAGATAGCTTTATTGCAGTTGAAGCGCGTGGTTTTGTTTTGGCAAGCTTACTTGCCCAGCGTACGGGTAAAGGTTTGGTCTTGGTACGTAAAGCAGGCAAATTACCACCACCAGTTGTCGGTGTGGGTTATAGCCTTGAATACGGTTTAGATCGTCTTGAAATGTCAGCTGAAATCGAATCACAAAAAGTGATTATTGTAGATGACGTATTGGCGACGGGCGGTACGCTTCGTGCAGTGAAACAATTGGCTGAAAAATGTAAACACCAAGTTTTAGGCGCAAGCATTTTCTTAGATTTGCCTGACTTGCATAAAGATTTAGGTTTAAATATCTGGTCTGTTTTAGATGATAAAACACGTCCTGAAGCAGATGCTGCCTAAGCGTCAGCTTTAAAATGTAAAAAGCCTTGTCTATGACAAGGCTTTTTTATGTCTGATAAAAAAGACGTTGCTGCTTATGATGAATATTATGATTTATTTTTTTAAGTAGTTTAATTCGAGATGCTGGATTAAATCATTAATATTTTCAGGGCATTGTAGACGATGGTGTCCGCCATCCATGACTTGAACTTGCATATAATCTTCGAGTTGTTGCTCTGCTTCATACATATCTAAGATTTCATCACCACGTTCGATATAGGCAATTTGTGGAATATCGTGATCCAAATCCATTTCATTGATTGCAGGGTAGTCGTCGCGAAAGTCTGGATGCAGGCTCGGGTTGGCAATTACACACGGAATGCGATGAAACAGCGACATTTTTAATGCCCAATATGCCCCGAGACTATGCCCGACGATGATATCGGGCTTAATGGTTTCAATACTCTCGTGGTAAAAATCCGCAACAGTTTGAAAATTTAAGTTGCGATAGTCCACTTCAATGCAGAATTTTTGTTTTGCATTGATGGCATGGAACTTCGTAGATTCACGGGAAGAATCCAATCCATGTAAAAACAGAATTTTCGATAAGCAGGAAGTCATTGTTTTTCTACACACTGTTTTCAAACATTTTTGGATGTGTTGAATATTTTATTTTTCAACAATTTTATGACTTCATTGTAGATAGAATTGTCAAAAAGAGAATTTAGCTTTTGGTCTAATTTATAGGCATTTAAAAGACTTTAGTCTTAAAGAAAATAGATTAAAAGGTTGAATTAAGTTATTGATATATATTTTAATGTATTGATAATTATAAGTATTTTTAAAGCTTTTAGTTATCATCTGATATCATTAAAATGTAGGTTTTCGAGCTTGAGTATTTAATTTTTATCTACTGCACATCTGTAAGGTAGGTTCTATGTCTACCTGAAGGTATAACGATTAAAACATCTTACTTCGATAAATTTCTACTTATTAAAAAAATGCGCGCATTGCTTACTGCTCAATTCAAAGGAAATCTGCTATGCTATGCAACTTCCGTTTTTTAACTATTTGAGACAGAGATGACGCAACATAACGCTCAATCGACTTCTGAACAAGCCATTTCCGAAAACGATTTAATTGCACAGCGTCATGCCAAGTTAGAGCACATCAAAGAGCACGCCAAGGAAACAGGTGTTAGCCCGTGGCCTAACACATTTAAGCGTGAACACTATGCACAAGACCTACAAGATCAATTCGCTGAAAAATCAAAAGAAGAAATTGAAGCAGGCGAAAAGGTTTATGTAAAAGTTGCTGGTCGTGTGATGTTGAACCGTGGTTCATTCATCGTAATCCAAGATATGACTGGTCGTATCCAGCTTTATGTACCACGTAAAGAGTTGGATGCTGATGTTCTTGCAACAATTAAAGCACTCGATTTGGGCGATATTATTGCCATTAAAGGTTATATTGGTCGTTCTGGTAAAGGTGACCTTTATGTTCATATTGAACATTTTGAGCTTTTAACCAAATCACTCCGTCCACTTCCAGACAAATTCCATGGTTTGACTGATACTGAAGTTAAATACCGTAAGCGTTATTTAGACCTCATCATGAACGAAGAAACACGTAAAACTTTTGAAATTCGTGCAAAAGTGGTGTCAGGTATTCGTTCATATTTGAGCAATGAGCGTTTCATGGAAGTTGAAACACCAATGATGCATGTGATTCCGGGTGGTGCGTCTGCGCGTCCATTCGAAACTCACCACAACGCATTGGATATGCCTTTATTCTTGCGTATTGCGCCTGAACTTTACTTAAAACGTTTGGTCGTTGGTGGTTTTGAGCGTGTGTTCGAAATTAACCGTAACTTCCGTAACGAAGGTGTATCAACACGTCATAACCCAGAATTCACAATGATTGAATTTTACCAAGCGTATGCAGACTACAAAGACTTGATGGCTTTGACAGAAAATATGCTTGAAAAATTGGCCATTGACATATTAGGTTCGACTGATGTGCCTTATGGTGATGAAGTGTATAGCTTCAAAGGTCCATTCAAGAAAATTTCGATGTTTGATGCGATTCTTGAACATAACCCAACGTTCACTGCTGAAAATGTATCTGATCGTGAGTTCCTTGCAAATTTTGTTAAAAATGAACTGAAAGAGCAAGTAAAACCTGGTTTTGGTTTAGGCAAACTTCAAACCATCGTATTTGAAGAAACTGTTGAAACAGAACTTCGTCAACCGACATTCATCACAGAATACCCAGCGGAAACTTCACCATTGGCACGTCGTAATGATGAAAATCCACATATTACGGACCGTTTTGAATTCTTCATCGGTGGTCGTGAGTTGGCAAATGGTTTCTCAGAGTTAAATGATCCGATTGACCAAGCTGAACGTTTCCAAGCCCAAGTTGCTGAAAAAGATGCGGGTGACGATGAAGCAATGCATTACGATGCAGACTTCATTGAAGCATTGGAATACGGTTTACCTCCTACAGCGGGTGAGGGGATTGGTATTGACCGTTTGGTGATGTTATTTGCGAATGCTGCAAGTATTCGTGAAGTAATCTTATTCCCTCATATGCGTCATAAAAACTAATTTAGTTTTTGAAATAAAAAACCCGCTTAATGCGGGTTTTTTATTTTGTATTTTTATTGAACATCTTTACCTAAATGATGAAAAAAATAAAAGGAGATACAGTTTCACCCTTGAATAAATGAGTTGAAAAATCTAAGGTGGGCTGTGAATTAAACTTGAGAAAAAGAGCATGTATTTAAGAAAGTCACTCTATGCTGCTGTACTGTTTGGATTATCAGTTCCTGTTTTTGCTCAGGGGATTGTATTAAATAATGAAGAGTTACGCGCAGATTTGAATTGGTTGAATCAGCAAGGCGTTATTCAAATTAGTACCTCAACATGGCCAATGAGTGGTGATGAAATACAGCGAGCGTTAACTTCTGCAAAAGTGATGACACCTGCACAACAAAAAGTATTACAAAGTATTCAAAATAAATTGACTGCCGAAAATGCATTATTAAAAGCAGAATTGTTTGCAGAGTCAGATAAAAATAATTTACCGCAAAATTTTGGTGATCATCAAAAAGCGCAATATCAAGGTGCACTTGAACTCAACGTTGGTGGTGAAAATTGGGATGGTCGTTTACGTGTAAATGCTGAAGATAAACAGCAAATTAATAATGATCAAGATGTAAATGTGGAAGGCTCATACATTGCCGGGAAGCTTTGGAACCAATGGTTAATTGCAGGTCAGATTCCGACTTATTGGGGGCCTGGTCATGACGGTAGTTTAATCCGTGGTGATGCGAGTCGTCCTGTGTACGGTGTTACTGCACAGCGTGCACAACAGAATGCTTTTGAAACACCATGGCTATCATGGATCGGCCCTTGGCAGTATCAAGCTTTTGCTGGACAGTTAGATGATTATTCTGCTATCCCAGATGCAAAACTCATTGGACTTCGACTAACTGCACAACCTACTCCATATTTGGAATTGGGAGCATCACGTTCTATACAATGGGGTGGCGAAGGTCGTCCCGAAAGTTTTAGTTCACTTTGGGATGCCTTTATTGGTAATAAAGATAATGGTGGAACAGGTAAGGCTGATCCATCAAATCAAGTCGCGGGTTTTGATGCGCGTTTGAATTTACAACCACTTGTGCAAGTTCCAGTTAGTCTTTACGGCCAATATATTGGTGAAGATGAAGCAGGTGGTTTACCAGCAAAAAGCATGTATCTTGCAGGTGTTGATTATTCTTCAAGTGTAAATAATATGCCTTATCAACTGTATACTGAATGGGTTGATACTCGAACTAATGGTGATGCCAAAGGCATTTCATACAATCACTCTATTTACACAGATGGATACTATCAACATGGCTATCCACTTGGTCATGCATTAGGTGGTGATGCTCAAATGGTTTCAGTGGGTGGGAATATACGTATTGATCCACTAAATCGTCTAAATGGTCGTGTACTTTTTGCAAAAGTTTCTGAAACAGAACGTGCTGCTTTGAACAATGCAGCATTTCCAGAAAAAAATGAATTGAAAGCTCTAGACTTAACTTGGACACATTATTTACGTCCAGATATGCCTTTAAAAATTAATGGTTGGGTGAGTGACTCGGATTTAAATGGTAATGATGGTGGAGCGTCAATTGGAATTGAACTACCATTAGATAACCGTTTATTTCATTACTAACTGATGTTACGCGCGTAAAAGTAATTACGCATTTTTAAAATGATTTTTTTAAGTCTATTCGACGGAGTCTTGCATCTAGGGTTTGAATAAAGGGATTAGCCTTCGGCTGGAGGTATTTTTGTTTCGGCAAAAGTACCCAAAACCATTGTCATCCGCAAAACTCGTTTACTAGCGTCAAATTACTCAAAGTATCGCAAAAACTTTTTTGATTAGAAGTAGTCCTGCCTCGAACAGTTGCGGATGACGTTACTGCGTATCGTTCTTTTATTTGAAGAAAATTGCGCTTCTGATGTTACTGCGTAACATCAGTTACTAATTTATATTCATTTTTAAAATGATGTATTCATTGAAAAGTCCGCTTATAGCGGACTTTTTTCTATTGGTAATTGTCAATTTTTAGACAAAAAAATACGCAATGATTGGGGTGTTCACTGCGTATAACAACGAATCTGCTTTCACAGGTTCGGTAAAGGAGAAATGTTATGAATTTAGGTATTCCTAAAACATGAATAGATAATAGAGTGAACGGTCAGTCATTTCATTGGTGTTCACGTTAAGTGATGTTACCTAACGTTAAAACTAAGGAGATTTTGTGAATACCTTCACCAAAAGTGCCTGTAAAAAAGCCTTTCACATTGGAAAGGCTTAATTTTATAGAATTTTTTAAATTTAGAAGTGGAACACACCCAATCCAGATTTAATCTCATCCAACGTTTGTTGGGTAATATCACGGCATTTATCGGTACCGGTTTTTAAAATATCCATGATGTAGTCAGGATCTTTTTGCAATTCTAAACGGCGTTCACGGATCGGGCCGATGAGCTCTTTTAGCACACCTTCAAGACGCTTTTTCACCGTACCATCGCCTAGGCCACCACGACGATAGTGTTCTTTCAGTTCCGCAACAGCATCTTTATCTGGGTCGAATGCATCAAGGTAAGTAAAGACCACGTTACCTTCAACTTGACCTGGATCTTCAATACGTAAATGATTTGGATCAGTATACATTGCATTAACAGCTTTCTTGATATCTTTATCAGTCGCGTCAAGCACAATGGTATTGCCCAAAGATTTAGACATTTTTGCTTTACCATCAAAACCTGGCAAGCGGCCGACATTAGAGAGTAAAGCTTTACATTCAGGAAGTACGTCACGACCAATTTGACGGTTTAAACGACGAACAATTTCGTTGGTTTGTTCAATCATTGGAATTTGGTCTTCGCCGACAGGAACGACAGATGCTTTAAACGCTGTAATATCGGCAGCTTGAGCTACTGGATAGCATAAGAAACCTGCAGGAATGTCACGCTCAAATCCACGCATTTGAATTTCAGATTTGATGGTTGGATTACGCTCTAAGCGAGACACCGTCACAAAGTTCAAATACAACATGGTCAATTCATTTAATGCTGGTAAGCATGATTGAACGCAAATCGTGGTTTTGGTTGGGTCAATTCCTACAGCAAGATAATCGGTTGCGACTTCAATAATATTGCGACGAACTTTTTCGAAGTTATCGGCATTATCAGTTAAGGCTTGAGCATCAGCTAAAAGAAGATGTTGATGATGCGAATCTTGTAAACCTACACGTGAACGTAAAGAACCTACAAAATGACCTAAATGTAATTGTCCTGTCGGACGGTCGCCAGTCAAAATCACTGGACGATTATCTTGAGTACTCATTATCTGTTCCAAAGTGGTAGTCAAAGCTACGGCTGATTTTCAAAGAATGTCCCCATTGTACGGCATTCTATTTTTGATTGTTACTGACACAGCACAATTGACTGAAAAATGGGTGAATATTTTGTTAATTATTAAAAAACTAAATACAATTTTAGCGTTAAATAGAATTAGAATATTAAAAAATGCCTAAAGGATAAAAATAATGGCGAGTAGCTTATTAATCTTACTTGATGATATTGCAACTGTGCTGGATGACGTTGCTGTTATGAGTAAGATGGCAGCCAAAAAAACAGCGGGTGTCCTTGGAGATGATTTAGCACTGAATGCGCAACAAGTCAGTGGTGTCCGTTCGGATCGTGAACTTCCAGTTGTTTGGTCTGTGGCCAAAGGATCTTTTGTAAATAAATTAATTTTGGTTCCGGCTGCTTTATTGATCAGTGTGGTTGCACCTTGGTTGATTACACCGCTTTTGATGATTGGTGGTTTGTTCTTATGCTATGAGGGTGTGGAAAAAGTTCTGCATAGTTTGCATCATAAAAAAGCCAAAACAGAAGAAGTTGCTCGTGAAGAGATGACCCATATTGAAACGGATTTGGTGACTTTTGAGAAAGAAAAAGTCAAAGGTGCCATCCGGACCGATTTTATTTTATCTGCTGAAATTGTGGTGATTTCGTTGGGCACGGTTGCAACTGCGGCATTTGGGACCAAGGTCATGGTGCTTTCGGTGATTGCAATTTTAATGACCGTTGGTGTTTATGGTTTTGTCGCGATGATTGTCAAAATTGATGACTTAGGACTTTATCTCACTCAACAAGCGTCACAATTTAAAAAGACCGTTGGACAAGGTTTGTTGGCATTTGCACCTAAGTTGATGAAGACATTGACCATTGTAGGTACGATTGCCATGTTTTTAGTGGGTGGTGGCATCATTACCCATGGTGTACCTTTGCTACACCATTTTATTGAAGGCTCTGTAGATTATGCAGAACATATTCCTACAGTTGGCAGTATTGTGGGTGCATTAACACCGACTTTAATCAATTTAGTGACAGGTTTTATTGCAGGTTTAATCGTGCTGTGCGTCGTATCTTTAGTTCAAAAAGTATGGCCAAAGTCGCAAAAGGATTAATCTGTAAACGCACGGATATCAACTATTTTATATAAGGAAGATCACTATGCGCTGGAAAGGTCGAAGAGTTAGTTCAAACGTAGAAGACCGTCGCGGTGGTGGCGGTGCAAAAGCGGGTGGGATCAGTATTCTCGGTTTGGTTGTGGCATTTGTTGCGTGGAAGTTTTTTGGTGTCGATCCGCAGCAAGCTTATCAGGCGACTAAACAAGTGACTTCACAGGGTCAAACGGCTGAAGTCAAAGGTCTGGATAATCCAACACCGGAACAACAAGAAGCGATGGATTTTGTTGGCACTGTTTTGGCCGATACGGAAGATACGTGGAATACAGTCTTTCAAGAACAGTTAAATGCTCAGTATAAAGCGCCTAAATTGGTTATGTTTAATGGTGTGGTCAATTCAGGTTGTGGTACAGCACAAGCGGCAATGGGGCCTTTTTATTGCCCAGCAGATCAGAAGGTCTATATTGATACTGCATTCTTTAAAGATATGCGTACGCAAATGGGCATCACGGGTGAACAAAATCAAACAGAATTGAGTCGCCAAGATCAGGCGGGTGATTTTGCGCAAGCCTATGTGGTTGCCCATGAAGTTGGACATCATATCCAAACGATTTTAGGCATTTCTGAGCAAGTCCAGCAGGCCCGTGCGCAAGCATCTAAAGCTGAGGGTAATCGTTATTCGGTTATGCAAGAACTGCAAGCAGACTGTTTTGCGGGTATTTGGGCGCATCATAATCAACAGCGTACCCAATTTTTAGAGCAGGGTGATGTAGAAGAAGCGATGGACGCTGCACATAAGATTGGTGATGACTATTTACAGAAAAGTGCAACAGGGCAAGTGGTCCCAGATAGCTTCACGCACGGCACTAGTGAACAACGTATGAAATGGTTCCAGACAGGGTTGAAATCAGGCAATATCAATAGCTGTGATACCTTTAATCAAGCCATTTAAAACAAAAAAGAGGATGCAAAACATCCTCTTTTTTTCATTGAAAAATAGATTGAAGCTTATTTGTTGAGAAATGATTTGAAGTTTCGAACAATACGATAGCTGACATACAATGCGGCAAATGCAAATAAAGCTACGCCAAAAACAGTATATTTAAGGCCTGAAATATCGTTTTGATAGAACTGTTTTAATTGGGCATCGCTATAGCGTAATTGTTGTTTTTGTCCAGTGCGGCTATTGGTGAAACTCACATTTTGGATATATTGAAATTGTCCGATTTTTAGCAAATCGAGGTGTTGAATTTGTCGGGTGTGTTGCTGATTAAATTCATCTAGACAAATATCTTGTGCATAGTTTTCACAATTCATTTTGGCAAGATAACCATTATTCGCCAGCATGATAAAAATCGCACGATCGGGTGATTCATTATTGGAGACCAAAACCAATTGTTCTTTGGGCGTTGAATCCAGTGAGATGGTTTTTGCCTGACTAAAATAGTGCTCAGCACGTAAAATTTCCTGTGTCTTGCTATAGCAAGTGAGGATCAGGGCCGCAGTAATGATAAAGATCACCGCAGCAAAAAAAAGTCGAAAAACAGTTTTAATAGTCTGATGCATAGGAGAAATCATGTAGATGATGAAAATGCATAAAATCTATGCAGGTTTGCTATGTTAAATGATCTTGATAAAAGATGTGAAAAAAACTGAATTGATACACGGAATTTAGATAAAATTCGTTAGAATATTTTATTTTCAAATACTAAATAATTTAGTATTTATTTTCAAAATACCTATATCTCACTCTGTAGGCGACAGAGCACCAAAATTGGGAACGAAATGGGAAATTATTTTTTTCTACAGGTTTTTACCGTTATTTTTGCACTTTCGATTGCAACCACGATTTTTAATAAACGTATCTTGGGCTTTCCACAAGCCATAGGTGTTCCTATTGTTTCTGCAATTTTTGTCTTTATTTTGCAATGGGGTGCAAGCCTGCTCAATGGCAATCAATTTGTGACGATTAATTTGCACAATATCGAAGAGGCCGTTCGCCATATCGACTTTTATGACTTTTTAATTAATGGCGTGATTTGTTTTATTTTGACCTCTTCTGCCTTGAAATTTAAAGTTTCCGATTTACGTTTGCATTGGAAACCAATCAGTATTTTGGCCAGTATAGCCTTGGTGCTTTGTGCGGTGTTTTTTGGTGTTGCTTTATATGGTTATCAGTTCTTAATTGGTCATCATGTTGATTTATTGGTGTTGTTATTATTAGGTGCGGCTTTAGGTGCGACTGACCCAATTGGGGTTAAAGGTGTATTAAGTTCTGTACGTGCGCCACATCATTTGATGGTGAAATTAGAAGGCGAATCGCTCTTTAATGATGCCATGTGTATTGCCGTGTTTATGACCTTACTCAATGTTTTGCAAGGTGAACATTTTACCGTCATTGGTACGCTTGAAACACTGTTATATGAAATTGTTGTCGCAGTCATCATTGGTTGGGCATTTGGTTTAGGAATATTACGTTTACTCCGTGGTAAACATGAGATGGAATCCTTGATTTTAACCACTGCATTGTTGGCAAGTGGTTCTTATCTAGTCGCTTTATTCGCACATGCATCAGCACCAATTGCATGCGTTATTGGTGGTTTGATTGTTGGGAATAAATGGAAAGAAATCCTTCAAGATCGTGAAATTAGGGAAGTCAATCATTTTTGGCATACGGTGGAAGGGATCATCAACTCCTTCTTATTTACCCTGATCGGACTTGAGTTATTTATCTTAGATTTAAGTATCAGTTTGATTTTAGGTGGTATGGTGGCGTTTATCATTTTGCATGCATCGCGCTTTGCAGCAAACTATTTATCTTTTGCATTCTTCCCAAGTTTCCGCAAAAAAAGTTACAACGGTAGCCTTGCCATCTTATCGTGGGGTGGGGTTCGTGGCGGTATTTCATTGGCCTTAATCCTTGCTGTTGCCAATATTCCTGAACTCAGTGAATACAGCAGTATTTTGATTGGATATACATTTATTGCTGTCTTAATGTCGGGCCTCGTGTGTGGCCTAGGTTTACCCGCTGTGATGAATGCTTTTTATTACAACCCGAATGAAGAAACCAAAGGTTTCAAAGGTTGGTATCAAAGAATGTGCCATAAAATGAATAAAAAGGGTTTCCAATATATCGTGGGCGAAGATATACATGGTAATGAAACCATCACGGTATATAACCCAGAAGCATTAATAGATACCAAAGCGGATGATGGTGTTGCTGCTGTACATAATCCAGAGAAAGTGCAAGAAGTTCGTCGATTAGAAAACCCCGAAAACTTCTAAATTGCTTTGTTCGATTTAAAAAAAGGAAATGCTTGAGCATTTCCTTTTTTTTTATTTCTAGCTGTGTTCCATCATGAAACAGCAAAATGTGGGAAATTATGACTGGTCATTCAGCAGGAGATAAAAACATATTGATATTGCGATTAGCTATCAAAAAAGTTCTGATGGACTACATCTACTTGTTGACTCTATAGGTTTGAAGTTATTAGCTGAAGGTGAATCGAAACCTAATAAACATCAGTCTGAAGGTCGACGACAATGGCGTAAACTTCGTATTGGTATAGATGCTGAAAACATTGCAAACATGGACAATTCAGCTCATGACAACAATGTCAGCAGTTCATAAGTACTAGAAAACTTACTTGCATAAATTTCACCTAGTGAGCCAATGAATTCTAGCTATACCGATGGCGCATATGACACAAAATGCTGTAGGCATATCATTTCAGATTTATAAGCACTCTAGTCATTCCTCAAAGAAAAAATGCGAAACCATGAAAAGACAAAAAACTGTGGCTTTGGGAAGAAATGAATTCTTAAAGACAGTCCGACGTGTAAGGTGTGCCGTCATGAAGCTTTTAGTCACATCATGATAAAGTTTATTTGAAGTTCTGCTTTAAATGACGCTGTCTTTTTGCATAAGAAATACGATATCTCGCCATGTTTTTAATTGCATAAATGCGCTCTCTACCAAGGGGCGATATTTATACAAATGGTTGTCATAGCCCAAATGTGTCGATAAAGTTGAATTTTTCACATTGAAAAATACTGATGTGACCTTGAAAGATTTACTTGATCACAACCAATTACTGTACTAATCTGTCAAAATTAAGTATTAATCAAAGAGAACCTTCGGGTTCTCTTTTTTATGCGGCTCAAAGGAGATCAGATGAAGCAGAGTGATGAATTGGCAACGCAAATTTTGTCGGTCATTCAATTGATACCGCAGGCGAAGATTGCCACTTACGGACAAATTGCCAAATTAGCGGGTTTACCGAAGCATGCACGACTGGTTGGCTATGTACTCAAGCATCTAGATACAACATCAACGATCCCATGGCATCGGGTGGTGAATGCTCAGGGAAAAATCAGCACGCAGCGTTGCAATGAAAAAGGTGAAAATATCCAGCAATTGAAATTGGCAGCTGAAAATGTCTTTGTGGTGAATGGACGCATCTCATTGAAACAATATCAATGGTTACCCTAAAAAATCCTTGCCTTAAACTTAGCGTTTTTTATATTGATGACGCAGTCAATAAAAAAGCCCTCTAGGATCAGAAGGCTTTTTATTTCACGCTATAAATCTAGTGGTTTATTTGCGCACAACCAAAACAGGAATGTCTGAAGCACCCAGTACACTTTGAGCTACGCTGCCCAAGAAGAATTTTTTGATCCCTGTACGGCCATGTGAACCAATGATAATCAAATCTGCATGTGCCTCTTCTGCAGCTTTAACCAGTTCAGTATGCACCACTTGACCTTCAAGTAAGCGAGTTTCAACAGTGACACCTTCAGTTGAAAATTTCGCTTTTGCTTCTTCAAGTGTATTTAAAATCGATGCACGAGCACGTTCAATTAAATCATTGGTTTGTGCTGCTGAAATATACTCTGCAGCAATATACGGATCGAGCGTCAGTACTTGAACCACAGTAATTTTACTGCCAAAAGTTTTTGCAAACTCGACAGCTTTAGCCACCGCAGCATAAGAAGTTTCTGAACCGTCCACTGGAACTAAAATATTATTTAAAGCCATCTTATTTCTCCTTATCTGATCAATTGAATTTGGATGGAAAAACCTGAAAAAAAGCGCTATTTACATTGATCATAGTTTCATCATACGCTTTTTTATTTAGGAATAAAACCAAGTAAATTCATAAGGATATTGCAAAATTCGCAATAAAAATATTGCAAAAATATGGACTTGTTTTCACCATGCTTAGCGATAGCAAAAATGCTTAATAATGTAAGCAGCTATGTCTAGATTGTAAGACAATTTGGTGCTGAAAAAATTGAGCCTAGATAATTCATCCATAAGTGGACAGGGTTTCAATCACACCGTTTCTCTTGATCTGTCAGGGTAATATGCAACGCTTGTTGCTCAAGCAAGCTTAATTTATACAACGCATCTTCAGGGAAGATCTGTTTTTGCAGGCGTTGAATCTGTCGTGCTGATAAATGCTGATTGGCACAATACATCGCAGCTTCATTGGCGCGCGCAACACTGACTAACTTCTTCTGATCATTGAAGTCGAGACGAATGATAGGCTGCTGTGCTCGGCTAAGTTGAGCCATGCTACGCTTTTGTTGCATGCTTAATAAGGGCTGTTTATTAATCCAAGTCGCCACATCACGTCGCACACCATAGTAGTCAACAAAAATAGGCGAAACGATTTGGCAGCCCGTTAAGGTCATGACAGCAAGGCTGAGGGTCAGACAGGTTTTTTTTATCGAATTGAATTGCATGATAAAACTCTAATTTTTAATCAAAAAATATAGTAATTAGGGCTAAAAATAGCATGATTTGCTTAAATAGTAACATCTTGAACTTTGCTTGTTTAAACTCTGAACAATTGCATACAAAAATGCTTGACGATAATGTGTGAAATCTAGATAATGCCACCACAGTTTACGGCTATGTAGCTCAGTTGGTTAGAGCACCGCACTCATAATGCGGGGGTCACAAGTTCAAGTCTCGTCATAGCCACCATTTTTATAGACCAAGCTCTCAGCTTGGTCTCTTTTTTTGTGCCTAGAAAAAGTCAAATAGATTGAAAATAATTACAGCACTAATAAAATGATCTGTTCACGATGTTTATGTGGAAATAAAAGAGAACTCAAATCCTTAACTGCATTATTTGATGACCTAACTTTTGAAATACACATCTCAATTACTTTTTATATTTACTGCTGTGTTTTTTGCGCCTATAAAAAAGCCCAGTTATAGAACTGGGCTTTTTGATTTGAATCGAGTAATTAGATACCCGGTTTCCAACCATTCACGATCGGGTAGCGACGTTCGCGGCTAAATGCACGTGAGCTGATACGTGGACCGATTGCGCCTTGGCGACGTTTGTATTCGTTTAGATCAACCAAACGGATGACTTTTTTCACGATTTCAGCATCAAAACCTTTGGCAATGATGTCATCTTGGCTCATGTCTTCTTCGATATACGCATACAAGATGGCATCTAACACTTCATATTCAGGTAGAGAGTCTTGGTCTTTCTGATCTGGACGAAGTTCCGCAGAAGGTGGACGAGTAATTACACGTTCAGGGATCACTGGTGTTTCTGAAATGCTGTTACGGTATTTTGCTAGTTCAAATACAATCGTTTTATAAACGTCTTTAAGAACCGCAAAGCCACCGACCATGTCACCGTACAATGTGCAGTAGCCAACAGATAATTCAGACTTGTTACCTGTAGAAAGGACTAAATTGCCGAACTTGTTCGATAAGGCCATTAACAATGTACCGCGAGAACGCGCTTGTAGGTTTTCTTCAGTCGCATCAGTCGGTGCATCGCCAAAGAAAGGGAACAAGGTTTGCATGAAGCCATTCACAATCGGGTTGATTTCGGCAATACCAAAAGTTACGCCCATATTTTTGGCTTGTTCAGCCGCATCTTCAACACTGATTTGTGCAGTATAAGTATATGGCATCATGACCGCTTGAACTTTATCTGCGCCAATCGCATCGGCAGCAATCGCTAAAGTTAATGCTGAGTCAATACCACCAGATAGACCTAAAATCACACCTGGGAAGCCCGAGCGTTGTACGTAGTCACGTGTTGCGATCACAAGGCTTTGGTAGATTTCAGCCATGGTATTTAATACAGGGGTGATTGCACCTGTTTTAAAGGCTTTTTGTTCAGCATCGTATTCTGCGATATATAGATCTTCAACAAAACTTGGTGCTTGCAACGCAACTTCACCTGAATTGTTCATTACAAAGCTTGTGCCGTCAAAGACAAGGTCATCTTGACCGCCGACTTGGTTACAGTAAACCAAATTGATGTTCAATTGTTTGGTCAATGCAGCCATTGTTTCAATGCGATGCTGTGGTTTACCAACTTCATAAGGTGAAGCATTCAACACCAAAGCGGTTTCAACATTTAACTGAGCAAGTTGTTGAACAGTTGGTAATGCCCAAACATCTTCGCAAATCAACACACCAAACTTATGACCTAAATATTCAAAGACAAGGTGTTGATGACCTTCACTGAAATAACGTTTTTCATCAAAAACGCTATAGTTTGGAAGATTTTGTTTATTGTAAATCCCGAGAACTTGACCATTTTTCATGACAGCAGCAGAGTTATAGCGCTGACCATCTTCAGTTTGATTTACAAAACCAAAGACTAAAACGATGTCCTTAATGCTCGCCAATTGTTCAAAAGCTTGCTGTGTACGTTTATTTAAACTTGGACGTAATAATAAATCTTCAGCAGGATAACCAACTGTAGAAAGTTCCGGAAAAACAATAATATCTGCGTTCTGTTCTTTTGCAGCATTGGCTTGTTTAAGCATTTTTGCTGCGTTTGATTCTAGGTTACCAATATGCGGAGAGAACTGAGCAAGTGCAATTTTAAAACTATTCATTCCAACTAAATCCTATTCCTATAGGTGAATACACTTAACACACTGATTTGTATTATTGTGATTATTCAGCGAGTGTATTTAGATACGAAAAATACTGCCGAAAGGCGAAAACAAAACACCATCATCGTATGATAATTCACTTGTTTTGATGCAAAGCAAAAAAATAAGGTGAGCCTATTTTATCTGAATTTAAGCGAGATACTAGAGGTATTCATAGCTTTTAAAAGCCTAGCTGAGATTATGTGCCATAAAGTAAATATTAATGCTGTTTTTTTGTACTTAAAATAGCGTCAATGGTCGAGCACTAGTGTGAAATAGAATGATCAGGCGATATTCAATTTTATCTAAAAATATTCGCTACAGAGCATGGAAGCTTTATAGCTCAATTTGATGAACAAGTTCAGGATATAAAATAATATTTTTAATTCGCTTTAAATAGATGTCACGTGCAATGTCACCTTGTTGCTCAATGTTGTAGTCAAAAAATGCCTTGTGTGCTTTGAGGGTATAGCGGTATGGATTATATTTTTTAAAACTGAAGAAATACGCCATCTGCAAAATAGCACCCCGACCCAAAACATTGATCTGTTGCTGGTATTGATAAACATGGGCCATTTCATGAATAAACAGGGCACGATATCCTAAAGACGCTTTGGCATAGTCCGCTTTAAACAGTAAATTTCGTGCATGGATATACCCCTGAGGCGCCATGACCACATGCGCCGATTGCCAAGGCAAAAAAGGGTGATTCATCACTTTCACTTGCTCATATTGAATCAAATCACCAAACACACTGCGACACATGGATATTTCACCTGCCGTGAGGGATCGATATTTAAAACCTTCAAGTTTTAATAGTCGAATGAGTGTGTGAAAAAAGGGCAACATGATGAAAGGTGTCTAAATCTCTAAAGGGATGTGCAGTTTAACTATAACCTGAAAAAAAGATATCGCACTGTTGCGCTGTATTTAAAAAGCGATATTTTTGCATCTGCTACAGCGAAAAATCGGTTAGGGCGTTACAATTTAGTTTTCGGTCAAACAGATAGTCAGATGCAAGCACGGATCAATACTTTAATTTCTGAAATCAGCAAAAATATGTATGAACGTGAGCAGATTATTGCTTTGAGTTTGTTGGCTGGTGTTGCGGGTATGAATACCTTTTTATATGGTTTGCCCGGCACTGCAAAAAGTTTGATTTCACGTCGAATCGCCTCTGCTTTTGAGGTCCATGACTATTTTGAATATTTGATGAATCGTTTCAGTACGCCTGAAGAAATTTTTGGACCGGTATCGATCAAAGCCTTAAAAGAAGATCAATACATTCGTAAAACAGAACATTATTTACCACGGGCAGATTTTGCATTTTTAGATGAAATTTGGAAAGCCAGCCCTGCGATTTTAAATACTTTACTGACCTTGGTGAATGAGCGGAGTTTTAAAAATGGTGACATTGTCCAAAAAGTTCCATTGAATGTTTTGGTCAGTGCATCGAATGAAATTCCCGAACCAAATCAAGGTCTAGATGCCTTGTATGATCGTTTTATTTTGCGCTTAGAAGTGCCGCCGATTGCTGTTGCAGAAAACTTTCATGCACTATTACAGGCCAAGCCGAGTCAAGTCAGTGTTGAAGTCGATGCGACCTTAAAAATAAAAAAAGCCGAGTTGCAAGATTGGCGGGAACAGATATATCAGGTGGAATTACCCGCTTCGATTTTAAATCTGTTTGATCAACTTAAAACTCGACTCAACCATAACTTTGAAGATCACGTGGTCTATGTCTCTGACCGTCGTTGGCAACGTGTGGCTTATTTAGTCAAAGCCTGTGCATTTTTAAATGATCGTCCATCAGTGATTTTGAGTGATCTATTAATTTTAAAACATTGCTTATGGAATCAGCCTGAAGACATTGCTTTTGTTTCGCAGCAGATAGATGAAGTATTGGCTGAAAATGGCTTAAATTACGGTTTGCAATTCGAACAACATGTGGCAGAGAAGGATGCACTTGAACAGCGGGTGCTCAATCATTTTTATTATACCGATGATGTGTATGAGAGTTATTTAATTCATGGCACTGATTACTTGCGTGCAGTGACCAATCTAGATCGACACTATAAAGATAAACTGTTGTATCTCGAACTGGATAAAATGGATACGAAAAAGGACTTCTTTGCCTTAGATGATACCGGTGAAGAAGTGCGTGGCATCGTATGTAATTTTAATGGTTCAAGAGTGTGTACGTTAAAAGGTGGCTATTACGGCTTAGAAGAAGTGGTGACGCCGTATATAAAACATACCAAAGGTAGTCCACGCAGCTCTCTTTCAGCACAAAGCCAATATGAGCTGTTACACGAAGTTCAACAGCTCAAAGCACTGTTTCAAACAGAATTGGATCTGTTGACGGAACGCTTTAACAGTCAAAAACATCAGTTTAAATCGGTCTTTGTCACTGAACAGGATATTCAACAATTAATTCAATCTATTGAGCAGCAATTGGCGAGATATCAGTTGCAGTTACAAGATTGTGAGCGCTTGGAACAGTTATGTCGCAATTAAAACTGACACGACATCAAACTCAATCGGCACTCGATGAATTAAGTTCACAACTATATGATGAATTAAAACAATCCAGTTTAAAACATTGGTTGGAAGATCATAAAGTTGCAAAAAAGCTCGATCAAAAAATTCAGGAATGGGCCTTTCAGGCAAAATCGAGTTTAGATCAGCAGCATCCCTATGCAGTGGCGCAGCAGCAATTGGAATATTGGCTTGCGTTAAAGCATTGGGAGCAGGGTGATTTTGTTCAATTCCACACTGAATATGCCGCCTTCATGCAAACCTTAGGGATTCCAGAATTCACTGAAATGTGGCAACAGAGCCAACAGCCATTGCTGACCAAGCAGCAGCGTCAATTACAAATAGAGCTATTTAAAGGCAAATGGCAGCGCAAATTGACCGAAGCCATTGCGCATTGGGAGTTTGAGCAGCTCAGGTTACAACGCGATGCCTTTTTAGATGAAATCAAAGATTTTCTTGCGACATTGTCGAAAATGGTCAAGCACCATGACAGTGTCGGGTTTGAAACTGGGATTTTTCTGGACTATTCCAAAGGGCAACTGACTGAACACGATGTACAGAACTTTGAGCAATGGGCCAATTATCTCGAGCAAGATCGGGCGCTTAAACGCCTATGTCAAATGATCGGAAGCGCACAGCCGAATATGCCACGTAAGCGGATTTCTGCTCAGTTAGAACAAGAACTACAGCAGCTCATCCACACCCCGATGGCGCAGGAGGAAATTACTGGAATTAAATTGGCACAAGAGCTCAGTATGGCTTTACCCAGCGAGTTGGCGCTATTAGCTGATCCAGACTTGCAGGTTTTATTTGATTTAAAATATTTAGAATCTAACCTGATGAGTTTTAATCGACAAGGTCAGCAACAGGGACGGGTGATCGAAGACCAACGCCATACGCAGCGTCGAGTCGGACAAAAAGGCCCGATGATTGTTTGCTTAGATACCAGTGGCTCAATGAATGGACAACCTGAACTGATTTCCAAAGCGATTTGTCTATATTTATGCATTCGAGCGCTAAAAGAAAAGCGAGCGATGTATTTGGTGAATTTCTCGACCAATTTAACCGCGCTGAATTTAAAGCTTAACAGCGCTTTGGATGATGTCATTCACTTTTTAGGGCAGTCATTTCATGGGGGAACAGATATTATCCCTGCGATGAATCATGCCGTGGACATGCTGAAACAACCGAATTTTGTACATGCTGATGTGGTGGTGATTTCCGACTTTATTATGGGTCAACTGACTGAAGAACTCATGCAAGAGATCACACATGTTAAGCAGCAGGGCAATGGATTCTATGCTGTGGCGATCGGTAATTTTAAACTGGATCATTTAGACGACAGCCTGTTTGATCATCAATGGGTCTATCAATCTGCGACTGGCAAAGTGCAAAAAATCTAATAATCGTCCCTCACAAAAAATACGCCATGACCTTTAATGACAAGCTTTTGAGCCATACAGCACTGATGTTTTAAAGATTGTCTGACAAAGAAAATATTTGAGCATTTTTGCAAATCGAGAGGTCGGTTTTGCTAATGGTCTAGTGATCTATCTCACTTAATTTGATCCTCAATCTATGTGTTTTTACTTCAATCGACATGAAGTCAATGAAGGGGAAACACCCAAATTGAGAGCAAAATCATGAGCGCTTTTCAACCGATAAAAAAAACTTTAGCACGCGTATTTGCAGGCCCTGTCTTTGACCCAACAAAACAGTCTGCCGTTGTTCCTATTCGTCATATGAAATTTGATTTCGAGCCAGAAAAAATTGATCCAAAATTTTATATGAATGCAGAATTGGCCAGTGCCTATTTTGCATCTTTATCTATTTTCTTAACCCGTGGCGAAGATTTAGTGATTGATACTGCTCGATATCATCGCGACTTTATTCAAGATCCTGTATTAAGACAACGTGTCACGTCGTTGATTGGGCAAGAGGCCATTCATTCACGTATGCATGAAGAAATGAATGAAGCATATCGCGCAAGAAATCTGCCTGTGCAATTTTTTAGAAAGTTAGAACACTACGTCTTTGCCTATGGTTTTGAACGTATGCCACAGCCAATAAAGTTATCCTTAATGGCAGCAATTGAGCATTTCACCGCAGTGCTTGCGGAATACATGATGAATCATGAAGAAATCTTTTTTAATTCAATAGATGAAAAGCAGCGCGCTATTTGGATGTGGCATATGTTGGAAGAGTCTGAACACAAAGACATTGCCTATGATGTCTATCAAGAATTATCAGGTAATTATGCTTTACGTATTGCCGGTTTTTTCCCTGCATTAATTACCATTTTGGGTTTGATTTCAATTGGTGCTTCGATTGTCCCTTTCTACAGAAAGCCATCGAACTTGATTAGCCTAAGTTACTGGAAGGATATTCCGCGCAGTTTCCAGCTGATTTTTGGTCTAAAAGATGGTGTCTATGGCAGCAGCCTCGGGCATATTTTTGATTATTTACGACCAAGTTTTCATCCGAATGATCATGACACTTCTGCATTTCTTGAATATTACAAAAAGCGTTTGTTGAACCCTGTTGATGGCGTGTTAACACCTTATTTTGTCAAAGAATTTACCCCAGCATTAAAACGATAAAAGGACAAAACCATGGGTCTATTTGGAAAAAAGAACAAGCCAAGTGAAAACGCTTATGCGGTGGTCACAGGTGCAGGCAGTGGTATTGGACGAAGCTTTGCTTTAGAGCTAGCACGTCGTGGCGGAACAGTGGTCTGTGCCGATATTCATTTAGAGGCAGCACAGGAAACGGTGGATCAAATTCAATCCATGACATCATCAAATGCTTATGCGGTGCAGTGTGATGTAGGTAAGGCTGAAGAAGTAAAAGCATTGTCAGAGCAAGCTGAGCAGTTGATGGGACATGCTGTGACTTTAGTGATCAACAATGCAGGCGTCGGGCTGGGTGGTAAATTTGATGAGCTGAGTTTAGACGACTGGCAGTGGTGTATGCATGTCAATTTGTGGGGTGTAGTGCATGGCTGTCATTATTTTGTACCTAAGCTGAAACAAAATAAGCAGGGCGGCGCGATTATTAATGTTGCTTCTGCTGCGGCATATACTGCTGCACCAGAAATGACAGCATATAACGTGACGAAGTCGAGTGTGTTGGCATTGTCTGAAACTTTATCGGCTGAGCTGCGATCGGCAAATATCCGTGTGAATGTGCTGTGCCCAACCTTGGTGCCAACCAATATTATGAAAAATGGTCGCTTGCCCAATCGATATTCAGGCTTAGCTGATCAATTGCTGATGAATCATGCATTTACGACGAGCCACGATGTAGTCAATTTGACATTGAATAATTTAGATGCAGGGAAGTTGTATACCATTCCACAACCTGATGCCAAATTATTTTGGTGGTTAAAGCGTTTATCCCCGCAAACCTATACCCGCTTATTGGGGGTGGGTTATCCCATATTTAACAACTATATTAAAAAGTCGGGAGCAAAAGCATGAACATGCCGACACAATTACATGACGAAGATGTAAAAGCATTAGATCAAGATAAAACTCAAACTAAAAAGCCCACAGCACATACTAATGCACGTCGTCCTGCATCGTCTTCTGCCAAAGCTAAAAAAGCAGCACAAGACCAAGCAGAGTCAGAGCCTAGTCTAGAAAAACCAAGCGTAGAAAATCAAGTACGTGTCTACGATACCATTGTGATTGGTGCGGGGATATCCGGTTTAGCCGCAGCTCATCAAATGAATGAACGGGGTTATACCGATTATGTGGTTTTGGAAAAAGCCAATCGCGTGGGAGGAACATGGCGCGACAACACCTATCCAGGTTGTGGATGTGATGTCCCTTCTGCTTTATATTCGTTTTCATTTGCGCCGAGTCATAAATGGAGTCATTTATTTGCCAAGCAACCTGAGATTCTGAACTATTTAGAAGATGTTGCGGAGCAGCATGCGCTGTATCGCAACATTCAGTTCAACTGTGAATTAATGGCAGCGGAATGGAATGAGCAATTAAAGCAATGGCAATTGGAGACCAGTAAAGGTAAGTATGCGGCGAGAACGGTAATTTTTTCCACTGGGCCGATTACTGAACCGCAAATTCCAAAAATTAAAGGTATTGAAAGCTTTAAAGGTGAAATGTTCCATTCTGCGCGATGGAACCATGCCTATGACTTAAAAGAGAAACGTATTGCAGTGATAGGTACGGGAGCATCTGCGATTCAGTTTATTCCTCAGATTCAACCTATTGCCAAAAATGTGGTGGTGTTTCAACGGACTGCGCCATGGGTATTACCAAAAGCAGATTTACCACTGAATGACCGTGCGAAAGGCATGATTACACGCTTTCCCTCTGTTCAAGAAACTTGGCGCAAAAGTGTGGCCGGTATATTAAATGGTATCAATTTAGGACTGCGTAATCCTTCACTGTTAGAGCCAGTCAATTATTTGGGTCGTCAGTTGTTGAAAACACAAATTCAAGATGCTGAATTACGTGAAAAAGTAACACCAAACTTTTCTATTGGTTGTAAGCGTCTTTTATTTGCCAATAACTATTATCCTGCATTGCAGCAAGCCAATGTTGAACTTGTGCCACATGGTTTAGTTGAAATAGAAGGTAATACCGTCATCGCTGCAAATGGTGAACGTCATGAAGTCGATGTCATTATTTGGGGCACAGGATTTGAAGTTTCTCATCCGCCGATTGGACAACGTGTAAAAAATGCCAAAGGGGAGTTATTGTCAGAACTTTGGAAAAACAGTTCTCCTGAAGCGTTTTTGGGTACCAGTATCGCGCAAGTACCTAATGCCTTCTTGGTGCTCGGGCCAAATATTTTGGTTTATGACTCATTCATTGGGATTGCAGAAGCACAGGTTGGGTATATCGTCGATGCCTTGGTAAAAATGAAACAAGAGAAGATACAACGGCTTGAAATTAAGCCAAATGTATTGGCCTATCACAATGCAAAAGTGCAGACACATCTACAGACGACAGTCTTTAATAGTGGCGGCTGTAAGAGCTATTACTTAGATGCCAATGGGCGCAATTTTGCAGCTTGGCCGTGGTCACTGAAACAGTTAAAGCAGCGTCTTAAACATGTGGATTTGGCAGATTATGAGACTGTTGCTTAGAGACTTTGGTTTAATAAATGTCGCTTAACTCGATAAGCCAAAATGAAGCATCATCAATATTTAAACCTTTTGTTTACAGCCTAATTTCTACGTGGCATTGGGCTTTTTTTATGACGATATCTGATGAAACAGTGTGAGATTTTCTAGAAAATGGCGATTTAAAATACACTCAGCAATAAACAGCATACTTTATAGCTTGTGAGGCATCGTTTTATCTAATGATTGAGCAGGAAAATTCAGTCAGATGGGGCTGTTTAATAGCGAAAAATAAATCTAGTTGCATAAAAAAACCGCCCCAAAGGGACGGTTTTTAGATTCGCACAATTCTTTCGAATTAACGACCTTGGATATCGCGTTGAGTTTCGCCAGTGTAAAGCTGACGAGGACGACCGATTTTGTAAGGTGCGCTGTGCATTTCTAACCAGTGGCTGATCCAACCAACAGTACGTGCAAGAGCGAAGATTACTGTAAACATTTCTGTTGGGATACCAATCGCTTTAAGGATGATACCTGAGTAGAAGTCTACGTTAGGGTATAGGTTACGTTTGATGAAGTATTCGTCAGAAAGCGCAATACGTTCAAGTTCCATAGCCAAAGCAAGTTGTGGATCGTTGATACCAAGTGCAGTTAACACTTCGTCACAAGTCTCTTTCATTACTTTCGCACGTGGATCGAAGTTTTTGTAAACTCGGTGACCGAAGCCCATAAGTTTAACTTCTTTAGTTTTCACTTTTTCCATGAACGGAGCAACGTTTTCTACAGTGCCGATTTCATCAAGCATCTTAAGAACAGCTTCGTTCGCGCCGCCGTGAGCAGGTCCCCATAGAGCCGCGATACCCGCAGCGATACATGCGTATGGGTTAGCGCCAGTAGAACCAGCAAGACGTACTGTAGAAGTAGACGCGTTTTGTTCGTGGTCAGCATGAAGCGTGAAGATACGGTCCATTGCTTTAGCAAGAATAGGGTCAACTTTGTAATCACGGTCTGCAGGAGTAGCAAACATCATGTACAAGAAGTTTTCTGCGTAGCTTAAATCGTTACGTGGGTAAACGAATGGTTGGCCTACTGTGTATTTGTAAGTCCAAGCAGCTAAAGTAGGAACTTTAGCGATTAAGCGAATAGCAGTGATTTCGCGGTGGTCAATGTTTTCAACATCGAAACCGTTGTGATAGAACGCAGAAAGCGCACCAACAACACCACACATGATCGCCATAGGGTGAGCGTCACGACGGAAACCATTGAAGAAACGGCCAACTTGATCGTGAACCATAGTGTGGTTACGAACTTTAGCATCGAATTCTTGTTTTTGTTCAGCAGTAGGAAGCTCGCCGTTCAAAAGAAGGTAGCAAGTTTCTAAGTAGTCTGCTTTAGTAGCAAGCTGGTCGATTGGGTAGCCACGGTGTAGAAGAACACCTTTACCGCCGTCAATGAAAGTGATTTTAGATTCACAAGCAGCCGTTGAGACAAAACCAGGATCAAAAGTAAAGTGACCTGCGGCCAACACATCTTTAACGTCAATTACATCTGGGCCTAGAGTGCCACTGTAAATTGGTAAGTCAATTTCTTTGCCATCAAGCTGTAAAACGGCTTTTTTGCCAGTTGCTTCAGACATTCAATAGATCTCCTGTCCTGGTGAATGTTTTATCTGACTCAGTACTAATCTTTTAATGCGAGAATCAGACGGATCAAAAATTTGCTCTAAGATTAGAGGGAACTGAAATTTTGTCAATTATACTTATGGATATAAATTGAGGATCATTCCTTGAAATGAAGCACAATTCATCCGCTTAAAAAATGAGTAAAATCACAGTGCCGACGCAGTATAATAAGTCAATTTGCAGGGGAGGTGCAGATTAAAAAAAGCCTATTGCCTTAATTGTAAGCAATTTTTAATTCTTAAAAACTCTGAAACAAATATGAATTACAAGACCGCTATTTCATTAAATTATTATAATTTTCGTAACTTACACACATCTGTGGCTCTAAATTGCTTTTTTCTTATTCATAATTAAAACGACTTAATCGTACTTAAAAAAAAGTTCGTTTGGTTAAAAAATAGTTAATTAAACGCCTTTAAAAGCTTAATAAATGATCATTTTTGTCATTTGAAAGGTAAAAAATGGCGTTTTATTAAACAGATTTGCTGTTGTTGAGATTTTTATGCACAGACTAAGTTCTTATTTCGTTTCATGATCTTTCAGTTTTATCATTTGAGAAAATGATGCACATTTATTTTTATGATTATGGCTTGGCGAATGTGTTGGAAGATTTTAAAATGTAGTGGGAAAAGAAAGATTTAGATTTGTTCATCTTTAGTCTAAAAGTTTAAATCGCCATATACACACAAAAACAATAAGTGAAATTTACATTTAACTGATTAAAACCAACAAGATAGTCTGATTTTCTTAGATAAATAAGGTATTTGTTTTTAGAAAAGTTATTGTTAATGATTCTTATTTAAGGATATTTTGCAAAATTCCTAATTGTCTTCGTTTGTGTTTTGAAAGTTCACGTTTTATAATTCCCTGTCGTTTATAAGATCAGACAGCTGCAGAGTTTATTATATTGTAATGTCTGACTATGCTAGCTTTCCTACGAATTAATTCCAACAAACTCCGGATGGAGTTTTTACTTACAGGATGCCCGCTGTGAAAAGCAACAGACCTGTCAATTTGTCCATGGGTCAAGTTTTAGAAGTAAACTTAAAATCCCCTGTGGCTATTGCATCAATTTTACACCGTCTATCAGGTGTTATCGTATTTTTACTCGTACCGGTCCTTCTTTGGATTTTAGACAAATCTCTATCTTCACCTGAAGGTTTTGCGCAAGTTCAAGCTGTGTTTGATAGCTTTATTGTGCGTTTTGTCGTATGGGTATTTGTAGCCGGCTTAATTTATCACCTTATCGGTGGTATCAAGCATCTATTTGCAGATCTTGGCGTTGCTGAAGAACTTCAAAGTGGTCGTATCGCAGCTACTATTTCATTGATCTTGTCTGCAATCGGTATTGTTGCAGCATTTGTATGGATTGTTCTCTAATGAAAAGTGCTACAGGTTTAACAGGATCGGGTTCACGCGATTGGTTTATCCAACGTGTAAGTGCCGTTGTATTGGCTGTTTATACTATTGTTGTGCTGGGCTGGATCCTTTGCAATAGCGGATTCACTTTTGAGCAATGGTATGGCTTTATGATGACAACACCAATGAAGATTTTATCTTTATTGTCTGTCTTATCTCTTGTTGCGCATGCTTGGATTGGTATGTGGCAAGTATTCACTGACTATGTGACTACTCGTCAAATGGGTCCTTCAGCAAACGGTCTGCGTTTAGTGCTGACTTCTGCAGTGATTGTTGCAGTATTTGCATACGCGATCTGGGCGATCCAGATTTTTTGGGCAAATTGATAGGAAAATATCATGGGCGCTATAACCCCTAAAGAAGATTACACAAATATTCCACACCTAACTTTCGATGCAGTCATCGTTGGTGGTGGTGGTTCAGGTATGCGTGCTTCTTACCAACTTGCTCAAGCTGGTTTGAAAGTTGCTGTACTGACTAAAGTATTCCCAACTCGTTCGCACACTGTTGCAGCGCAGGGTGGTATTGGTGCATCTCTTGGTAACATGCAAGAAGATAACTGGCACTACCACTTCTACGACACAGTTAAAGGTTCTGACTGGTTAGGTGACCAAGACGCAATTGAGTTCATGACTCGTGAAGCGCCTCAAGTTGTATATGAACTTGAACACTTAGGCATGCCATTTGACCGTAACGCTGACGGTACAATTTACCAACGTCCGTTTGGTGGTCATGCTGCGAACTATGGTGAAAAGCCAGTTCCACGTGCATGTGCTGCTGCCGACCGTACAGGTCACGCACTTCTTCATACGCTTTATCAAAGCAATGTGAAAATGGGTACTCAATTCTTCGTAGAATGGATCGCACTTGATTTGATCCGTAACGAAGCAGGCGATGTACTTGGTGTGACAGCAATTGACCAAGAAACGGGTAAAATTGCAGTATTCCAAGGTAAAGCTACATTGTTTGCTACTGGTGGTGCTGGTCGAGTTTACCGTGCATCTACTAACGCTTATATCAACACTGGTGACGGTCTTGGTATGGCAGCTCGTGCAGGTATTCCATTACAAGATATGGAATTCTGGCAATTCCACCCAACAGGTGTTGCGGGCGCAGGCGTATTGTTGACAGAAGGTTGTCGTGGTGAAGGTGCGATCCTTCGTAACGATGCTGGTGAGCCGTTCATGGAACGTTATGCTCCGACACTGAAAGACTTGGCACCTCGTGACTTCGTATCACGCTCTATGGACCAAGAAATTAAAGAAGGTCGTGGCTGTGGTCCTAAGAAAGACTACATCTTGCTTGATATGACGCATCTTGGTGCTGACACCATCATGAAACGTCTTCCATCTGTATTTGAGATTGGTAAGAAATTCGCGAACGTTGACATCACTAAAGAGCCAATTCCTGTAGTACCTACAATCCATTACCAAATGGGTGGTATTCCTACAAACATTCATGGTCAAGTGGTTGTTCCTGTTTCTCGTGAAACTGAAGCTTTGGTTGCGAACTACAACAAAGAAACTGATGTGTACTCACACAACGCGGGCGACCGTGATTTCACTAAACCAGTGAAAGGTTTTTATGCAATCGGTGAATGTTCATGTGTATCTGTACATGGTGCAAACCGTCTAGGTACAAACTCATTGCTTGACTTGGTTGTATTTGGTAAAGCTGCTGGTGAACATATTGTTGACTACGTAACTAAACACCATGGTGATGAATACGCTCCATTACCTACAACTGTTCTTGAAAACACTTTGAATCGTGTTCGTCATCTTGATGAATCTACTTCTGGTGAAAATGCTCAAGAAGTTGCAGATGCAATCCGTGACATCGTTCAAGACCACGCTGGTGTATTCCGTACATCTGCACTTCTTGAAGAAGGCGTGAAACAGATTCTTGCGATCGAACCACGTGTACGCAACATTCACTTGAAAGACAAATCTAAAGTATTTAACACAGCACGTGTTGAAGCTCTAGAAGTTGAAAACTTGTATGAAGTTGCAAAAGCGACACTGATTTCTGCAGCTGCACGTAAAGAATGTCGTGGTGCGCATACAGTGGTAGATTTCGAATTACCACCTGATCATGCTGACTACCCATACGGCCGTCGTGATGATGAGTGGATGAAACACACTTTATGGTTCTCTGTAGATAACCGTCTTGAGTACAAACCAGTACGTTACAAGCCTTTATCTGTAGATGCTATTCCACCTAAACCACGTACATTCTAATTGGGAGAAGTAAGATGAGTAGAGGTACTCGTACATTTAATATCTACCGCTACGATCCTGATAAGGATGCAGCTCCGTACATGCAAACTTTTAAACTAGAGTTGACTGACAAGCACCGTATGTTGCTTGATGCGCTTCTAGCATTAAAAGTACAAGACGAATCATTAACATTCCGTCGTTCATGTCGTGAAGGTATTTGTGGTTCTGATGGTGTAAACATCAATGGTAAAAATGGTTTAGCGTGTCTTTGGAACCTAAACGACTTACCAGAAGTGATTACAATTCGTCCACTTCCAGGTCTTCCAGTAATTAAAGACTTGGTTGTAGATATGAATCAGTTCTACGATCAGTACAATAAAATCCATCCGTTCCTAATCAACAATCAGCCTGCGCCTCCTAAAGAGCGTTTGCAGTCTCCTGAAGAGCGTGAACACTTAGATGGTTTGTACGAATGTATTCTTTGTGCATGTTGTTCAACTTCATGCCCATCATTCTGGTGGAACCCAGACAAGTTCTTGGGTCCATCAGCATTGTTGAACGCATATCGCTTCATCATTGACTCTCGTGATACAGCAACTCAAGAGCGTTTGGCTCGTCTTGACGACCCATTCTCATTGTTCCGTTGTAAAGGTATCATGAACTGTGTATCTGTATGTCCTAAGGGTCTTAACCCAACTAAAGCAATCGGTCACATCCGTAATATGCTTTTAGATCTAGGTTAATAGATTTAGCAGTAAAAAGAAGCGCACCATTGGGTGCGCTTTTTTTTGTCATATATAAAAGTGATGATAGTGAAAGTTATTCGCTGTTATTGATGTGTGCTTTAAATGGATTTTATAAAAACGCAGCGAATTAAGGGTATAAAGCGATAGATAAATGGTTATTTATTGATGAAACGCTCGTTCAAGTCTGTCAAAAGGATTAGAAGATGTTATTATGTAACGTAGTAAAAAGAGAGAGGATAGGAATGTCAGCTCTCTTTTGTTTTTGTATATGAGATGAGGGAAAAATCGAACGTAGACTTTTGTCTTAATTGAAAGATCATTTTATATGTAGCACCATATCATAGATGAAAATACAAACAGTGTATTTCGCTAATTTATGAGAGGTATGTGTCAAAAAAATCAATTGAAAATGCTCGAACGTGTTAGCATTTAAAGCATCACTATATGTAAAAAATGACTTTGAATTAGGTACATTTTTTCTACAATTTAAGCGCTGTAGACGGTATATAAATGTTAATAAAGTCGCTTTAGAAAAGATAATGGTGCAAATTTTATTTTTTCTAAGACGATTTGCAAAAATTGCCCGATTTATGTCGGGTATTTCTCAATGAGTAATGATGCCGCTGAGGGCGTTATTGTTCATTAATCACATTGGGTAATCCTAATGTAGTGATAACGCCTCAAGGCTTAAGCCTAATGGGGACTAATGTCATATTACCAATTTGACATTACTAATCATGGGTTCGCTTAAAAAGCATCCTGAAATGTTTTGCAATAGGAAATGGGTCCACACATGCAAGAAGTTGCTGACGCACTGCGTCTTGACACTGAACTTAGCGCTGACAGTGCAGCGTATATTGAAGAACTTTATGAGCAGTATCTAACGGCTCCAGACTCAGTAGAGGCTGATTGGCGTGAATACTTCGATAAATTCCCGAAAGGTGATCAACCACACAGCAATGTACGTGAGCAATTCCTATTATTAGGCCGTAATTCAAGCCGTGTTCAGCCAGTAGTGCAAAGTGCAGTAAGTTCTGAACATGAACGCCGTCAAATCGGTGTATTACAGTTGATCGCTGCATACCGTAACCGTGGTCATCAAAACGCAAAATTAGATCCACTTGGTCTTGCAAAACGTGAAATCGTGCCTGATTTAGATCTTGCTGCGCACGGTCTAACTCAGTCTGACTTAGATACTGTATTTAATACAGGTAACCTTGCAATCGGTAAGTCTGAAGCAACACTTGGTGAAATGGTTCAAGCAATGGAAGCAACTTACACTGCTTCGATTGGTGTTGAATACATGCACATTGTTGATACAAAAGAAAAACGTTGGATTCAACAACGCCTTGAAGGTACTCGTGGTCAATTTGGCTACACTGCAGACCAGAAAAAACATATCCTTGAACGTCTAACTGCAGCTGAAGGCCTAGAAAAATACCTTGGTAACAAATTCGTTGGTGCGAAACGTTTCGGTGTTGAAGGTGGTGAATCTTTCATTCCTATGGTGAATGAACTTATTCAACGTGCGGGTTCGGTAGGTTGTAAAGAAGTGGTTATCGGTATGCCTCACCGTGGCCGTTTAAACCTTCTTGTAAACATCATGGGTAAAAACCCAGCTGATCTATTTGGTGAGTTCGAAGGCAAATCTCTGCATAAAAAAGGCTCTGGTGACGTTAAATACCACCAAGGTTTCTCTTCAAACGTCATGACTCCGGGTGGCGAAGTTCACTTGGCATTAGCGTTTAACCCATCACACTTAGAAATCGTTGGACCTGTAGTTGAAGGTTCTGTACGCGCACGTCAAGTACGTCGTAAAGATATCGGTGGTGATGATGTATTACCAATCATCGTTCACGGTGATGCTGCATTTGCAGGTCAAGGTGTAAACCAAGAAACCTTCCAAATGTCACAAACTCGCGGTTATACCGTGGGTGGTACAGTTCATATCGTCGTGAACAACCAAGTTGGTTTCACAACGTCTGACCCACGTGATGCGCGTTCTACAGAATACTGTACTGACATCGCGAAAATGATCCAAGCACCGATCTTCCATGTGAACGGTGATGATCCTGAATCTGTATTATTTGTTTCTCAATTGGCACACGATTTCCGTCATACATTCCGTAAAGACGTTGTAATCGATATGTTCTGCTACCGTCGTCGTGGTCATAACGAAGCCGACGAGCCAGCTGCAACTCAGCCAATGATGTATCAAATCATCAATAAAAAAGCGACTACACGTACGCTTTATGCTGACAAGCTTGTACAAGAAGGTGTTCTTGATCGTGCTTCTGCTGATGCAATGGTTGAACAGTATCGTTCTGACCTTGAAGCAGGTAAACACGTTGCAAATGCGTTGGTACTTGAGCCAAATACAAAAATGTTTGTGGACTGGAAACCTTACCTAGGCCACGAATACACAGACAAATGGGATACCACTTTCCCAATCGAACGTCTAAAAGAGCTTGGTGCGAAAATGCGCGAGCTTCCAGAAGGCTTCGTGATGCAACGTCAGGTTGCTAAAGTGATTGATGACCGTCTGAAAATGCAGACTGGTGAAATGCCATTGAACTGGGGTGCTGCTGAAACATTAGCTTACGCGTCTCTTCTAGATGAAGGTTTCCTTGTTCGTTTAACAGGTGAAGACGTTGGTCGTGGTACATTCTCACACCGTCATGCAAAACTTCATAACCAAGTAGATGGTTCAACTTACATTCCATTATGTAACTTGAAAGAAAACCAACCGCGTACTGCAATTTATGACTCATTATTGTCAGAAATGGCGGTTCTTGCATTCGAATATGGTTATGCAACGACACTTCCAAAGAGCCTTATCATTTGGGAAGCGCAATTTGGTGACTTCGCAAACTGTGCGCAGGTTGTAATCGATCAGTTCATCGCGTCTGGTGAAACGAAGTGGGAACGTGTATGCGGTCTGACTATGCTTCTTCCACACGGCTTTGAAGGTCAAGGTCCTGAGCATTCATCAGCTCGTTTAGAGCGTTTCTTACAGCTATGTGCTGAAGAAAACATGCAAGTGATCACACCGACTACACCAGCGCAGATTTACCATGCGATGCGTCGTCAAGCACTTCGTCCAATCCGTAAACCAATGATCGTGACTTCACCGAAGTCTCTTCTTCGTCACAAACTTGCAACTTCTACATTAGAAGAACTTGCAAATGGTTCATTCCAAACTGTGATCGACGAAATCGATAACATCAACAAGTCAGACGTAACTCGTCTAGTGCTTTGTGGTGGTAAGGTTTACTACGACTTACTTGAAAAACGTCGTGAAAAAGAATTGAACAACACAGCAATCGTTCGTATTGAACAATTGTATCCGTACCCAGAAGCACGTCTTGCTGAAGTTCTTGCACAATATCCAAACGTTAAAGAATTGGTTTGGGCTCAAGAAGAACCGAAGAACCAAGGTGCATGGTTATTCATCGCTCCGCGTCTTTATGACGACGTGATGAAAGCGGGCAAACAAGTTCGTATTAGTTATGCAGGTCGTGAAGCTTCTGCTGCACCGGCTTGTGGTTCACCATATTTGCACGCAAAACAACAAGCTCAGCTCGTAAATGATGCTTTAGCTATCGTAGCTGAATAACAGGAGATTCTTAATAATGGCAACCGAAATTAAAGCACCGGTATTCCCAGAGTCAGTTGCTGACGGTACAGTTGCAACTTGGCACAAACAACCAGGTGAAGCAGTATCACGTGACGAAGTGATTTGTGATATTGAAACAGATAAAGTTGTTTTAGAAGTTGTAGCTCCTGCTGACGGTACGATTTCTGCAATTGTTAAAAACGAAGGCGATACAGTTTTATCGAACGAAGTGATTGCGACTTTTGAAGAAGGTGCTGCTTCTGGCGCTGCTCAAACTCAAGCTGTTCAATCAGAAGAGAAAGTAGAACAAGCTGCTGCGCAAACTCAAGCGGGTGCTGCTCCTGTTGTTGAACGTGCTCAACCTGTTGCTGATCAAGCTCCTGCAGTGCGTAAAGCATTGACTGAGTCTGGCATTGCTGCTGCTGACGTTGCTGGCACTGGCCGTGGCGGTCGCATCACTAAAGAAGATGTTGCAAACCATCAAGCTAAACCAGCTGCTCCTGCTGCTGCGCCATTAAGCGTTGCTGTTGGTGAACGTATCGAAAAACGTGTTCCTATGACTCGTCTTCGTAAGCGTGTTGCTGAACGTCTACTTGCTGCAACTCAAGAAACTGCAATGTTGACTACGTTCAACGAAGTAAACATGAAACCAATCATGGAAATGCGTGCGCAATACAAAGATGCTTTTGAAAAGCGTCATGGTGCACGTCTTGGCTTCATGTCATTCTTCGTTAAAGCAGCAACTGAAGCACTTAAACGCTACCCAGCTGTAAACGCTTCAATTGATGGCAATGACATCGTTTACCACGGTTTCTACGACATCGGTGTTGCTGTATCAAGCGACCGTGGTCTAGTAGTTCCAGTTCTTCGTGATACTGACCGCATGAACTATGCTGAAGTTGAAAATGGTATCCGTGCATACGCTGGTAAAGCGCGTGATGGTAAATTGGGTATCGAAGATATGACTGGCGGTACATTCACTATTACTAATGGTGGTACTTTCGGTTCTTTGCTTTCTACACCTATCTTAAATACGCCACAAACTGCGATTTTGGGTATGCATAAAATCCAAGAACGTCCTATGGCTGTAAATGGTCAAGTTGAAATCTTGCCAATGATGTACTTAGCGCTTTCTTATGACCACCGTCTAATCGATGGTAAAGAAGCAGTAGGCTTCCTTGTAACAATCAAAGAATTGTTAGAAGAACCAGCTAAGCTAATCCTTGATCTTTAATACTTCAGAATAATGCAATGGGCTTAGAGCGATCCTCTTAAGCCCATTTTTGGAGATACACATGTCTCAATTTGATTTAGTTGTTATTGGTGGCGGTCCTGGTGGTTATGAAGCTGCTATCCGCGCTGCTCAATTAGGCTTTAAAGTAGCTTGTATTGAAAAACGTATTCATAAAGGTAAACCATCTTTAGGTGGTACTTGCTTAAACGTGGGTTGTATCCCATCTAAAGCATTACTTGATTCATCTCACCGTTATGAAGATACCGTTCATCACTTAGATGACCACGGTATTACAACAGGTGAAGTGAAATTTGATCTTGCAAAATTGCTTGATCGTAAAGACAAAATTGTTAACCAGTTAACAATGGGTATCGATGGCCTACTTAAAGGCAACGGTATCGAATGGTTAAAAGGTACAGGTAAATTACTTGCAGGTAAGAAAGTTGAGTTTGTATCTCACGAAGGTGAAACTCAAATTTTAGAACCTAAATATGTAATCCTTGCATCGGGTTCTGTGCCAGTAAATATTCCAGTTGCTCCTGTAGATCAAGACATTATTGTTGACTCTACTGGCGCGCTTGAGTTCCCAGAAGTGCCTAAACGTCTTGGCGTAATTGGCGCGGGTGTCATTGGTCTAGAGCTTGGTTCTGTTTGGCGTCGTCTAGGTGCTGAAGTTGTTGTATTTGAAGCAATGGACGCATTCTTACCAATGGCTGATAAAGCTTTGGCAAAAGACTACCAAAAAGTATTGACTAAACAAGGTCTTGATATCCGTGTTGGCGCTAAAGTTGCTGGTACAGAAGTGAATGGCCGTGAAGTTACGGTTAAGTACACGCAAGGTGGCGAAGACAAAACTCAAACTTTCGATAAGTTGATCGTTTGTGTTGGCCGTAAAGCATATGCAGAAGGTTTATTGGCTGAAGATTCAGGCATTAAACTTACTGAACGCGGTCTAGTTGAAGTAAACGATTGGTGTGCAACTTCGGTTGAAGGCGTATACGCAATTGGTGACTTGGTACGTGGTCCAATGCTTGCACATAAAGCAATGGAAGAAGGCGTAATGGCTGTTGAACGTATGCACGGTCACGCAGCTCAAGTGAACTACGACACAATCATCTCTGTCATCTACACACACCCAGAAGCGGCGTGGGTTGGTTTAACAGAAGAGCAAGCGAAAGAAAAAGGCCATGAAGTGAAGACTGGTCAATTTGGCTTTGCTGCGAATGGTCGTGCAATGGCTGCTGGTGAAAACGCAGGCTTTGTTAAGTTTGTTGCTGATGCGAAAACAGATCGTCTACTTGGTATGCACGTGATTGGACCTGCAGCGTCTGATATCGTACACCAAGGCATGATCGCGCTTGAGTTTGTGTCTTCAGTTGAAGATCTTCAGTTAATGACTTTCGGTCACCCGACATTCTCTGAAGTGGTTCATGAAGCTGCGCTTGCAGTCGATGGACGTGCGATTCACGCGATTCAGCGTAAACGTAAATAAGATGTAAAAAGAGCGGCTTAGGCCGCTCTTTTTTGTTTCAGATGGTTGTTTTAATTTGAATAATCATCTAAAAATAAAGATAAGAAATATTTTAAGATTTAAAAAGGTTAAAGCTGCTTTGACGGATGTCTGGGCTTTAATGGGTCATAACAAAGCGAAAAAAGAGTAAAAGGTTGTTCAATGAATCTACACGAATATCAAGCTAAAGCGTTATTAAAAAAATATGGTATGCCAGTTCAAGAAGGCGTATTTGTAACTACCGCAGAAGAAGCAGTCAAAGCTTTTGAGCAACTGGGTGGTAAGTTTGCGGTACTCAAAGCCCAAGTACATGCAGGTGGTCGTGGTAAAGCAGGCGGCGTTAAAGTGGTAAAATCTGCACAAGAAGCCACTGATTATGTGAACCAAATGGTCGGCTCACGCTTAGTCACTTATCAAACAGATGCATTAGGTCAACCCGTCAGCGGTATTTTGGTATCTGAAGATGTTTATCCAGTAGAGCGTGAATTGTACCTAGGTGCTGTAGTTGACCGTTCTAGCCGTCGTGTGACCTTTATGGCATCGACTGAAGGTGGGGTTGAAATTGAGAAAGTTGCAGAAGAAACCCCTGAAAAAATTATTAAAGTTGAAGTAGATCCTCTAGTTGGATTGTTACCATTTCAAGCACGTGAAGTGGCGTTTGCTTTAAACCTAAAAGATGGTCAAGTGAATCAATTTGTCAAAATCATGTCTGCGGCTTATCAAGCATTCATTGAAAATGATTTTGCTTTATTTGAAATTAACCCGTTATCCGTACGTGAAAATGGCGAGATTTTATGTGTGGATGCAAAAATTGGTATCGACTCAAATGCTTTATATCGCTTACCAGAAATCGCAGCACTACGCGATAAAACGCAAGAAAATGAGCGTGAGCTGAAAGCATCAGAATTTGATCTGAACTATGTTGCCTTAGAAGGCAATATTGGCTGTATGGTGAATGGTGCTGGTCTAGCGATGGCAACCATGGACATCATCAAGCTATATGGTGGTCAACCTGCAAACTTCCTAGATGTAGGCGGTGGCGCGACCAAAGAACGCGTAATTGAAGCCTTTAAAATCATTTTGGCGGATAGTTCTGTGCAGGGTGTATTAATTAATATTTTTGGCGGAATTGTACGTTGTGACATGATTGCTGAAGCAATTATTGCAGCGGTTCAAGAAGTAAATGTGACTGTACCTGTGGTTGTTCGTCTAGAAGGGAACAATGCAGAGTTGGGTGCAAAATTACTTGATGAATCAGGTTTGAAATTGATTTCTGCAAATGGCTTGGCTGATGCTGCAGAAAAAATTGTTGCTGCGGTAAAAGGCTAAGGGAGTAGAGATCATGAGCGTATTAGTTAATAAAGACACCAAAGTATTGGTGCAAGGTTTTACCGGTAAAAACGGCACATTCCATTCTGAACAGTCAATTGCTTACGGCACAAAAGTGGTCGGTGGGGTGACTCCGGGTAAAGGCGGCACACAACATTTGAATCTGCCCGTATTTAATACCATGAAAGAAGCAGTGCGTGAAACGGGTGCAACGGCAACCTCGATTTATGTACCTGCACCATTTGTCCTAGATTCAATTATTGAATCGATTGATTCAGGTGTTGAGCTGATTGTGGTGATCACTGAAGGTGTGCCGACACTCGATATGCTAAAAGCTAAACGTTACCTAGAAACCTATGGCAATAACGCACGCTTAATTGGGCCAAACTGTCCAGGGATTATTACCCCAGGTGAATGTAAGATCGGTATTATGCCGGGGCATATTCATCAGCCAGGTAAAATCGGCATTATCTCGCGTTCAGGGACATTAACCTATGAAGCTGTAGCGCAAACTACGAAGTTGGGTCTAGGTCAGTCGACTTGTATCGGTATTGGGGGAGATCCAATTCCGGGCATGAACCAAATTGATTGCTTAAAGCTGTTCCAAGATGACCCTCAAACTGAAGCGATCATCATGATTGGTGAGATTGGTGGTACAGCAGAAGAAGAAGCGGCTGAATATATCCAGTCGAATGTTACAAAGCCTGTTGTTGGTTATATCGCGGGTGTAACTGCACCTAAAGGTAAACGTATGGGGCATGCAGGGGCAATCATTTCGGGCGGTAAAGGCACAGCTGAAGAGAAATTCGCTGCCTTTGAAAAAGCGGGTATGGCTTATACCCGTAGTCCTGCTGAATTAGGTTCGACCATGTACGAAGTGCTGAAAGGCAAAGGTTTGGTTTAATCGCCATACTTAAACATCAAAAGAGAATCTTCGGATTCTCTTTTTTTTTACGCAAAAAAAAGCGTATTTCAGCCGCTATGCAAAAGCCATAAGGGCATGGCTATGTGTTCTGCTTTGGGGTGCAGTGACGCTGCATAAACGGATGGAATATTGGTTGTTCAATAACTATGAAATGTAAAGAACACATAATAATCCGAATATGTGATGATTGCGGGGATGGTCATAGGTTTATGATTTTTAAAAATAATTTCGTATAGCGTGCAGTATATTGATTTTAGGGAAAATAACTAATTTAATTGAGATTTTTAATGGATCTTTATCATCAAAGAGCTTTTTTACTTGGATGAAGCCTAATATTTTCAATAGAAATTATTTTATTTGTAATTTTCTCAAGCCTTATACAAAGGATGGTAGATCAGGAATATGAGAAGGGGGAGCTTTAAAATTGGTGAAATTTGCTATCTCAGTGATGAAATTTTTTTAAGAAAATCTACATGAGCATATACATCTATAGTCAGCTATTATTTTTTAGTTGATGGTTTGAAGTGCAAAAACCTTGTTAGGCCCTATTTTCAATTTAATAAGCAATTTCCAAGTTTTATAAAAACAATAGATAGAACAAAATGTTATCGAGCTGAATATATAGAAGTAAATATCTTATTCTGTAAGATGAGAAGGATATATCAATTAATTGATTTTAAATATTTTGTTTCATAATTTTATGCTGTTTGCTCTATAGCTTCTAAATGAGTATTTTTATGAAATACGCCATTTGTTCATTGATTTAACATCAGGCTGTGATGCGAAATATAAATGTCAGAAACCATTAAAAGCGCTCTGATAAGACAGAAAATGTTGTTCATTTCTTTGGGAGATTGTATGCCCATAAGTACAAGTATCTAAGCCATAAAAAAAGCAGTGCGGACACTGCTTTTTTAATTCATTTAGAATGTGTTGCTCAAGCAATCACTTCTGAATAAAGAGATTTGATGGAGCCCTATCTCAATCAAAAACTTAGTTTTTGCTGGTTTTTAAGCTCTGAGTTAAACCGTTAATATCGCCACCTTGGATACCAAGCTCACTCATCAAGCTATCAATCAGTGGGGCCTGGCTGCGGTAGCGTAGGGCACTATTCACCACTTGGTCTGACAAGGCAACATTACCGCTACCTTCGTGGTGAGCATCACCTTGGCAAGAACCTGCATGACCACCATTTAGACCATTTACTTGCAAAATCTTAATGTCATCAATGTTTTCCATTGGTTTAACACTTTCGCGAATGATTTCAGGTAAGTATTTCAGCATCGCTAAACGAATTTGCATTTCAACCTGTTCAGATGACAATACGTTGTTTGCTTCGTTCACTGCACGTGTACCTTCAGCATCAACTTGGTATTGTTTTTCCATCGCTTGAGCCAAGAGAACTTTTGCGTCAGCTTCACCTTTTGCTTTTAAGCGAACTTTTTCAGCTTCGGCTTCAGCTGCAATACGGATAGCTTCTGCATCATCTGCAGCCGCTTGTTTACCCGCTTCAGCCGCGACAGTAATGGCAATCGCATCTTTCTCTGCTTTTTCTTTCGCAGAGACCAATTCAACAGCTTTTTGACGTTCAGCTTGTTGGATTTGACGAACGGTAATCACTTCTTCTTCGGCTTTTACCGCTTGAGCACGTGCTTGATCGGCATGTGCTTTAGCTTCAGATTCAGCACGAGATTTTTCAGCAATGGCAATGGCACGGTCTTGCTCAGCCAATTCAATGGTTTTCTTTTGTTCCACTTGGGCTTGCTGAATAATTTGTGACTTTTGAATATTTTGATTTTCAACGTCACGTGCAGCAGTAATACGCTTTAAGTCAACTTCACGTTCAGCAGCAATACGCGCTTCTTCGGCTTCACGTTTTTTAGCAGCTTCTTGTGATGCAATTTCTGCAAGCTGTTCTGCACGACGGATTGAAATTTCACGTTCTTGTTGCAGTTTTGCATATTCTTCTTCACGCAAAATTTGTAGACGTGCTTGTTCTGCTTCTAAGTTCTTGGTCTTAATTGCAAGATCTGCATCTTGTTCAATCGCATTACGTTTACGACGACGGTCTTCAATGGTTTCTGTCAGTTTAGTTAAACCTTCAGCATCGAACGCATTTTGTGGGTTAAAGTATTTAAAGCCTGTTTGGTCTAAGCCAGTTAATGAAACAGTTTCAAGTTCCAAACCGTTTTTATGTAAATCTTCAGACACCACTTGCTGAACTTTTTGTACGAAGTCGACGCGTTTTTCATGCAACTCTTCCATCGCCATTTCTGCGGCAACTGCACGTAATGAGTCAACAAATTTGCCTTCAACCAAATTCTTTAACTCATTTGGCGACATGGTCTTTTGACCTAACGTTTGTGCTGCGGTAGCAATCGAATCTGCGGTTGGTTTCACACGGACATAGAACTCCGCCATCACATCGACACGCATACGGTCACGTGTAATCAGCGCTTGGTCATCTGCACGGCGTACTTCAAGACGTAGGGTGTTCATATTGACTGGAATAATTTCATGCAGCACAGGAAGCACAATAGCACCGCCACCTAAAATCACTTTTTCACCGCCGAAGCCTGTACGCACAAATGAAATTTCTTTACTTGAGCGACGATAAAGTCGAGCAATAATAAAACCAATAAAAATAAGTGCGGCAAAAATTATCCCGACTGAAACAAGGATACCGCTTGGAATAATGTCTAACATGGACGTTTATCTCTTTTGTTGTAGTTCAAGTTAACCCTCTAAAGTGCTAACAAGTTTGGTTTAAAAATCAGTATTTTGTTGACTCATCATGACTTCGAGATTTACAGAAGGAATGATGCGTTAAATGTATTTATATGGTGTTAGAAGAACTGATCGAGCATCAATTCATTCAAAATTTAGAGCATGGTGGCTTGAAAGCCTACATTTGTTTTTTGGGTTAAAACCACTGATTGACCTTGGCTGAAAATTTCATCTTGTTCAGGTTCAACCAAAATATAATGGGTCAATCCGTGTTGATCTTTGACTTTGGCTTGAGCAGGAGACTGGGGTCGTGCATCACCCAAAATGATCGTGGCCGTTCTACCGATCAATTCATCACTATAAATGGCAGTGGTTTCATCTTGGGGTAAAATACGGGCAATGAGCATTGCGCTAAAACGTACGAAGGGCATGCACAGAAAAATACAGGCTGGTGCAATAATCCATGCACTGAACATCATACTGGTCATTTGGTTAACGATGGCTTGAATAGCAAAGCCCAATAAACTATAGACACATAAGAAAATGATGAGCCATACAAACAGTGGAATACGACCCAAATACAACCAATCGAGCACACGTGTCACGATACCTGCATCGGCATCTACACCTAGCTCTGCATTATGACCAACATCCTCAGGTAGGAATTGATCTAAGAAGCCTTGAGAACCACCCCCTAAAATTGTTAACACAATCTCAAAAAGTCCAAACAAGAACATTAAGCAGAGACTGATGCTAAACACGATATTAGACGGGTGAGTAAACAATTCCCACATTATATTTATCTCTATATTTATGCTTATAAAAAATCAAAAAAAATAATTCTGGCCGAATTTTTTTCAGTAAATAAAATAACATTATCTGTCGAAATTGTGTAAAAAAATTACAGATCAGATTAACAAAAAGTCGGCTTTTATGTGAGCTATTACTAAGTTTTTCTTTAAAAATAGTTGATCAATTAAGTCAGGATTATCTAAATCTAAAGTTAATAGTATTTCTGCTTTACCCATTTAAGATTTAAGTCATTGTGATCAATCAAATTTTCAGTCTAATTGCAGATATATAAGTGGTCGTGCTCAAGGGAGAGAAATGGCCTGTTAAACGGCACAGAAAACAATGTTAGGAAATGTAAATTTATAAGCGTCACAGCAGTGCTGAGGGCTTTGCCGTGACTTTCGATGTCATATGGAGATTTGAACTGGCGTTCAATAGAGCGCTTTTTAGGTGGCTTTAACCGTTTTTATAACAATGAAGTTTGAATGCGTACTTTCATATCTAAAGCCGCTTGAACAATAAAGGTTTTCATCCACTTCACTTGTTCGCCCATCGGATTGGTTTTAATCGCAGTGTCTAAAAAGCCCATGCTTTCAAGTTGAAACAATTGCTTTTCGATCTCTTCTTCTAACTGGGTGCTATTGGCTGCGAGCGGGAAATGGATTAAGTGAAATGCTTTGGGAAAATTATAAAAAGCATAGAGCAGATTAAATGCGCGTTGATCGGCCTTTAAATTGCCAGCGCCAATTTCGTAGCCGCGATCTTGGTTGCTGTGAGTCACCCCAATCAAAAATTCGAGTTTATTGTCCAAAAGTCGTAGGCCGAACTGAAGGCCAATTTGGTCTGCACTCAGCTCATGTTGGATAAAGTTATTCAGCGGGCTGCCGTCATCATTTAAGGCTTCTTGGAGCACGAGGATGTGTGAAGAATGCTGATAAATATAGCCAGCAAGACCTGCGGCTTCAATCAGCGACTTTAAGGTTTCAAGCGTATAGTGACTATATGGCATATCAATAACTATTGGAGAGCGATATAGCTACTTTAGGTAGTTTGAGCGAGTTTGAATACCGATTGTTTAGAGGATTTAGCGATTAGTTAATTGATAAAAAATTGCGTAAAATTACGGATCTCGGACTAGAATAATAATGAAATTGATAAGTCTATTGTATTAAATTAATTAAAATTGATAAGCAGTATCAGACAATTTGTATATGACGAATAAGAATATCAATATCACAAAACAAGCAATCGTTATGAAAGCTTAATCACTATAATGTATATATATCTTTAAAGTGTAATAAGTACACATATTCTAAGCTGGTGTTGTCCATGTCATTAAATGAGGAAAGACTTACTCATCTTAAACAGCTTGAAGCTGAGAGTATTCATATCATCCGTGAAGTTGCTGCTGAGTTCGAAAACCCAGTCATGCTGTATTCAATCGGTAAAGATTCAGCGGTCATGCTGCATCTTGCTTTAAAAGCATTCTATCCTGCCAAACTTCCATTCCCACTACTGCATGTAGACACGGGTTGGAAATTTAAAGACATGATTACTTTCCGTGACAACATGGCAAAAGAGCATGGCTTTGATTTAATCGTGCATCAAAACAAAGAAGGTAAAGACGCAGGCGTGAATCCGTTCGATTACGGTAGCTCAAAATATACTGACATTATGAAAACTCAAGGCTTAAAACAAGCACTTGATAAATATCAGTTTGATGCGGCTTTCGGTGGTGCGCGCCGTGACGAAGAGAAATCTCGTGCTAAAGAGCGTGTTTACTCATTCCGTGATACCAAACACCGTTGGGACCCTAAAAACCAACGTCCTGAACTTTGGAATCTTTACAACGGTAAAGTAAACAAAGGCGAAAGTATTCGTGTGTTCCCATTGTCTAACTGGACTGAGTTGGATATTTGGCAATACATCTACCTTGAAAATATTAAATTGGTTCCTTTGTACTTGGCTGCTGAACGTCCAGTGGTTGAGCGTAACGGTACACTGATCATGGTTGATGATGAGCGTATGCGTTTGAACGAAGGTGAAGTGCCACAAATGAAATCGGTGCGTTTCCGTACCTTAGGTTGTTACCCACTTACAGGTGCGGTTGAATCAACTGCAACAACTTTACCGGAAATTATCCAAGAGATGCTTTTAGCCACAACATCTGAACGTCAAGGCCGTATGATCGACCATGACGAAGCAGGTTCGATGGAAAAGAAAAAGCAGGAAGGTTACTTCTAAGAATCTCATAATCTCCCTTGCGCAGCAGTGCTGCTCACCCTCTTTACTAAAGAGGGGGAACTCCCGAGAAAGAACGGAGAAGTCTCCCTTTCTTAAAGGGAGATTTAGAGGGATTAAAAAGATTCAGAAACCGATTTCAAAAGAATATGTGGAGCTTTGAGCAATGTCTCATCAATCAGATTTAATTAGCCAAGACATCTTGGCGTATTTAAAACAACACGAAAATAAAGACCTTCTACGTTTCCTGACTTGCGGTAACGTAGATGACGGTAAATCGACTTTAATCGGCCGTTTGCTTTACGATTCAAAATTGATTTATGAAGATCAATTACAAGCTGTGACTCGTGACTCTAAAAAAGTGGGTACTACGGGTGATGCGCCTGACTTGGCTTTACTTGTCGATGGTCTACAAGCGGAACGTGAACAAGGTATTACCATTGACGTGGCTTACCGTTATTTCTCTACTGAAAAACGTAAGTTCATCATTGCTGACACCCCGGGGCATGAGCAGTACACACGTAACATGGCAACGGGGGCGTCTACTGCGGATTTAGCGATCATCTTGATTGATGCGCGTTATGGCGTACAAACTCAAACGCGTCGTCACTCATTTATTGCGAGTCTTTTGGGTATTCGTAATATTGTGGTTGCAGTGAACAAAATGGACTTGGTTGAATTCTCTGAAGCACGCTTCAATGAGATTCAAGCTGAGTACAACGAGTTCGTAAACCAATTGGGCGATCGTAAACCTGCGAATATTATCTTCACGCCAATTTCTGCGTTGAATGGTGATAACGTTGTAAACAAATCGCCAAATACGCCGTGGTACCAAGGTCAGACTCTAATGGAGACTTTGGAAACTGTTGAAATTTCGCATGATACGAGCAAGCACGAATTCCGTTTCCCAGTTCAATATGTCAACCGTCCGAACCTCGATTTCCGTGGCTTCTGCGGTACGATTGCACTTGGTGAAGTAAAAGTTGGCGATACCATTACTGCATTACCATCTGGTAAGTCGTCTACTGTTAAAGAAATTGTAACCTTTGACGGTAACTTAGACCATGCTGTTGCAGGTCAAGCGGTAACTTTAACACTGAATGATGAAATTGATATTTCACGTGGTAACGTGTTGGTAAAAGCGGGCGAACAGCCGTTAATTTCACGTTCTGCACGTGCCTCTGTGGTATGGATGACAGATGCGCCTTTAGTGGTTGGTAAGCTGTATAACGTGAAGTTTGGTACGCAAACTATTCCTGCCAAAGTAGCTAAAATTAACTACCGTACCAATGTAAACACATTGGAAAAAACGGAAGTTGAACAGCTTGAATTGAATGCGATTGCAGATGTAACGATTGAGTTTGATGCGCCAGTGGTATTTGACCGTTATAAAGACAGCCGTTACACAGGTTCATTTATATTTATTGACCGTTTAAGCAACGTGACTGTTGGGGCGGGTATGGTTGAGTCTGCAGTGGAATGGACTGCACACAACGAGCCTGTTACTGCTGAAGCGCGTGCTGCACGTTTAGGTCAAAAACCTGCTGCTGTAACTGTGACTGCTAAAGCCCTTGAAAATGCGCAAGCGATTGAAAGCTTATTGATTCAGCAAGGTGTGGTTGCAATTGCGAAAGCTGGTTTAACTGTGGAGCAAGTTGCACTAGTTCGTGAAACTGGTGTGGTTGTGATTACAGATACAGCTGAAGGTGCAGATGTGGCTTATGCCTTCGATGCTGTTGAAGAAGTTGCTGAGAAAATTGTTGAGTTAGTTCGTCTGTAATAGATTGAATTGATTTAAAAAAGACCCGCCGAAAGGCGGGTCTTTTTTATTGGTTATGTTGGTAAACATGCTGTGAGTATTGGCATTAATCCACTTTGCCATAATGCAGTACCTATGGTCACATGTGCGGAAACATTTGCCATAAAATTATTGTATTTATGATGAAAGGTAGGTTGATTATAGTTTAATTTGAGTTCATCAATTTGAGCTTGAAACTGTTTTTTATCGTCATCTGATACATTTTCAATTTTCGAAATAAAAGTTATAAGTTCATTAAAAATCTCAGGTGGTTGAGTATTTTGAGCTTGATTTACAATTTGTTGGTTATTCGAGCCAGTTTGAATTTGGTTCTGATTGCCTTGGATTGAAATATTAGGTGTATTCATTAATTTGATTGCCTCTATAGTTGTGATTTGCTTTGACAGTATTTGATAGGTAAAAGATTGTTTAAGAATTTCTAGTTGATCTAAAATTTCATCAATATATTCGTATATTTGTCTATAACGTGTATCCATGTAAGTTAATGACCATATGTTGATATTATGAGATTCACTATATTGTTTAACTTCATCTGCAATATTTTGCCAGCGTTGCCTGCTAATCAGTTCTTCAACTAACTTTTCAATTAAGATTTTAAGAGTTGGGTATATTTCTGTATTGTTTATATTGCCCACTTCAAATGCTAGTTCTTCAGATAATGCTTTACCATAACAGTAGGTGCGGTCTAATTTGTGCTGATGTTCATGATATGATCTGTTTAATTCATCAATAAATCTTTCTTCTACTTTACAGTGTAGAAAATCTTTACTTAAACGCAAAAATTTACTGCGATAATTCATTATTTCTTGTACTAAACAATTTACATTCAAATGTTCTGGAACAAGAGTAAAGTTTCTGTTTAATGTGAAATTTTCCATAAATCTATTTTTAATCAGTAGCCTATATTTAATTATATAGATTAAATTTATTTAAATTTGAAATTTTCAATAATTTAGTTAAGATATATCTTAATTAATCTTAAGGTGTATCTTTGCGATGTCAAATTCAGACCTTCTTGCTGTTAACGATAGTCCTGTCAAAACCCGAAAACGCCTGTTTGAAGCAGGGCACATGAAACTATTGGTGCTGCATCTTATCTCCCAAGCGCCTAAGTTTAGTTACGACATCATTAAAGATGTCGGCGCAATCGTTGGCGGCGGTTACAGCCCAAGTACAGGTACGATCTACCCAACGCTCAACTATTTAGAAGAACAGCAGTACATCCATGCAGAACTAAATGCGGAAGACCGTAAACAATACAGCGTTACGCAGTCAGGCTTAGCGCATCTGGATGCCGAAAAAGCCACAGTAGAGAAAATTCTGTGTCGTTTTGATACCCGTAAGCAGATTCATAACAACGAACAATACGTCGACATCAAACGTGCGATGGAAAACTTAAAAGCATCACTGCGCATCAAAATTCAGCACTGTGAACTAACACCTGAACAGGTCTATGCCATTGCAGAAAAAATCGATCAGGCGGCAGTCGAAATCAGCCGTATGGAGGTGACACTATGAAACAGCATCAATATGAAATCACGCTCAAACACATTGCTGATGCGCAGGGCAATCCTTCGACTTATACCGAAGCGTTGCAGTTTAATGCCTACAACCATGATGACATGTTTAAGGTGCTGGAGCATTTGACCAAAGCGCAGTTATTAGATGATGAAAAGACCAAAGCCTTTGCTGTGGGTCTGAAACTGTTTGGTGAAACCTTGTTGGAAAATAAAGACCATCCTTTATTTAAAGATTTCATGCCGCATTTCGGCCAATTTATGAAAACACTAAAACAAACCGTAAAAGCCCAGAACGCAGCCCAAGACGAATAATAGGTATTTACAGATGAATCAACTCCCAAAATTTCATCCCAAACACATGACTTGGCTGATGCCTCTAATTCTGTCCGGCATTATGAGCGGTTCAATTTCCTGCTTTAATATGCTGATGAATAAAGGCTTAGTTGAAGGCTTTCTTGGTATTTGGCTTCGCGCTTGGGGTATGTCATGGATGGTGGCGTTCCCGCTCATTTTGATCGTGTTGCCATTGGTGCGTAATACTTTAATGAAGTTTGTACGCCTGCCGAATGAGTCTGCATCCAAATAAAAGGTACATCCGTTTAGTCATGAGTTGAATGTGACTGCATAGCATCTTGAATGATGGCTGTTAATTCAGTCAGCGATTTAACTCCTGCAATACGTTGAATGACTTGCCCGCGATAAAATACTAAGGTTGAAGGTAGTCCATAAACGTTATAGCGCAAGGTTAGTATCGGTGAGGAATCAATATTTACCTTGCCAAATTTGAGCTGTGCATGCTGTGCGGACATTTGACTTGCGCACTGCTCAAATACAGGGAAGTTCTGCACACAGGGCGCGCACCAGTCTGCATAGAAACGAATCACGGCAAAACCATCGAACCATTCATAGTCGCTGGCGTTATCTTCGTTATATTCAACAACCTGAACCATGTGCTGCCTATTATTAATTTGCTAAATAGTCAGCCAATTATACATAAGTCCATTGTTATTCAATCTGTATGCTTTCTATGTTCAAATAGTACATAGATAGATGAATAGTCAATAATTGAAAAGGAAAAACAATGTCACAGCAAAGCATGCAGCAGGTCATTATTACTGAACCGGGCGGTGTCGATAAACTGGCGTATGAAAGCGTTGCCATCCCAGATGCGAAAGCGGATGAAGTGTTGGTTAAAGTGCATGCCTTTGGTATTAACCGTCCAGACATTTTACAGCGTCAAGGTTTATACCCAATGCCGAAAGGCGTAACGCCAGTACCAGGTTTAGAGGTTGCGGGTGAAGTGGTTGCTGTCGGTGCTGATGTCACTTTGTTTCAAGTGGGCGATAAAGTCTGCGGTCTGACCAATGGTGGCGGTTATGCGGAGTATTGCGTGGTGCCTGAAAGCCAAACCATTCGTATTCCTGAAGGTGTCAGCTTTACCCAAGCAGCAGCAATTCCTGAAACATTCTTTACCGTATGGGCGAATGTATTCCAAATGGGTAAAGCCAAAGCAGGTGAAACGGTGCTGATACATGGTGGAACCAGTGGTATTGGAACCACGGCAATCATGCTGTGTAATGCCTTAGGCATGAAAACCTTTGCAACAGTCGGTTCAGATGAAAAAGTGGCAGCGATCTCTGATATCACGCATGCGATTAACTACAAGACTCAAGACTTTGAGCAAGTGATTAATGAAGCGACCAATGAGCAAGGTGTAGATGTTATTTTAGATATCGTTGGCGCACCGTATTTGGCGCAGAACCTCAATCTATTACGTCGTGATGGTCGTTTGGTCTATATAGCCTTCTTAGGTGGTGCAAAAGCCAAAGAAGTAAAACTGGGTCAAATCATGATGAAGCGTTTGACCATTACAGGCTCAACCATGCGTGCGCGTAATACTGCAGAAAAAGCAGAGATTGCCAAAGGCATTCAGGAAAATGTTGTTCCGTTATGGTCTAAAGGTGAATGCCTGCCAATGATTTACAAAACATTTAAGTTTGACCAAATTCAAGAAGCACATGCAGCCATGGATACAGGCGAGCATGTGGGTAAGATTGTGGTTGAAGTGATCTAAAGGATTATTTTTAAAACGCGATGTATTTGCAGGGTGTTTTAAAATAATTAAAGAGGGCAATGTCCCTCTTTTTTATTGTATTCCTATCTGATTTGACGCAGTAACATCAAAAGCACAATTTGATTCAAATAAAAGAATGATACGCGGTAAGGTCATCCGCAAGTGTATGAGACAGGGTTGTTTTTAATCAAAAATGTTTTTGCAATACTTTGAATAAGTAGACGCTAGTGAACGAGTTTTGCGGATGACAATGGTTTTGGGTACTTTTGCCGAAACAAAAGTACCTCCAGCCGAAGGCTAATCCCTTTATTCAATCCCTAGATGTAAGACTCTGTCGAGTAGATTTAAATATCGGTAAATAATGTGAAATTACTTTTACGTGCGTAACATCTGTTGCTAAATTTTAGGCATAAAAAAACCAGCTTATCGCTGGGTTCTTTATTACACCATCTTCAGTAGTAGAAGAATGGTGCCCGAGGCCAGACTCGAACTGGCACGCTTTGTGGGCGGGGGATTTTAAATCCCCTGTGTCTACCGATTTCACCACTCGGGCTTAACAAGATTGGAGGCGGAGGTCGGAATCGAACCGGCGTACACGGAGTTGCAGTCCGCTGCATGACCACTCTGCCACCCCGCCATGTCTTGTTGATGCGTATATTAGCAAGCTCTGAAAAAAAAACAATAGCAGATTCATCTGTATGAGCATAAAAGCAGCATACAAGGTAAAAAATTTAAAATAATCATGTATTATGTGCAAAATTGATTCATATCATCACTTGGAGAAGTGCCGTGGCATTAGTTTTAGATGGTCGTGCATTGGCGAAGAAAATTGAAGCTGACTTGTTGACTCGCGTAGAAGCGCTAAAAGAGAAAACTGGTCGTACCCCAATTCTTGCGACTATTTTGGTAGGTGACGATGGTGCATCTGCAACTTATGTACGAATGAAAGGGAATGCTTGCCGCCGAGTTGGTATGGATTCATTAAAAGTTGAGCTTCCTAAAGAAACTACAACTGAGCAATTGCTTGCTGAAATTGAAAAATTGAATGCAAACCCTGATGTTCACGGTATTTTGTTACAACACCCAGTACCGGCTCAAATTGATGAGCGTGCTTGTTTCGATGCGATCTCGCTTGAAAAAGACGTAGATGGCGTAACTTGCTTAGGTTTTGGTCGTATGGCAATGGGTGAAGCAGCATATGGTTCAGCGACTCCTGCAGGCATCATGACCATTTTAAAAGAAAACAACATTGAAATCGCAGGGAAACATGCGGTTGTTGTGGGTCGTTCTGCAATTTTGGGTAAACCAATGTCTGCGATGCTGCTTGAAGCAAATGCAACAGTGACTACTTGCCACTCACGTACTCAAAACTTGGCTGACTTTGTTAAACAAGCTGATATTATTGTGGGTGCGGTAGGTAAAGCTGAATTGATTCAAAAAGATTGGATCAAACCAGGTGCAGTGGTTGTTGATGCTGGCTTTCATCCACGTGATGGCGGCGGTGTAGGTGATATCCAATTGGTGGGTATCGAAGAAATTGCTTCTGCTTATACACCAGTACCGGGTGGCGTAGGTCCAATGACAATCACAACATTGATTCGTCAAACTGTTGAAGCTGCTGAAAAAGCGTTAGGTTAATCTTTTAATTAAAAGATATTTATGTCACAACGGAGTCTTACCGTTATGACTTTTAAATGTAAGAAGACCGTATGTTACTTTTGTTTCGGCAAAAGTAACCAAAACCATTTGTCATCTGCTGAACTCGACATAATCAGTTTTTTGATTAATGGTGTCGCAGAAAAAGTGTTCATTCGATTGAGGTCTGTCTCGCACAGCAGCAGATGACGATGTCGCGTATCTGATACGTTTATAAATTCAAATAAAATCATCCCCAAGGCTTAATATGAGCTGTACTTTCCAATTTCCTAAAGCCCCTGAACATTTACTTAAAGCACTTCATGAAGTCATTCCGCATTGTGAATTACATGCACAACAGTTGCCTGAAACCCCGATTTCTCTATGGTTGATTCCACCGGTATTTCCAACCGATAAATTGGATGATGAAGTCATTCGCCGTATATGGAATGACACGCCGTATTGGATCTTTTGTTGGGCTTCAGGACTTGCTATGGCGCAGTGGTTATTGGCTGAGCCGCATCATGTCAAAGATAAAGTGGTATTGGACTTTGGTGCAGGTTCAGGTGTGGTGGCGATTGCAGCAAAAATGGCAGGGGCGAAACGCGTGATCTGCTGTGACATCGACCAAGTGAGCCTAGATGCATGCCGTGCCAATGCAGAGCTAAACAATGTTGAACTCGAATATTTAGATGATCTGTATAAAGCCGAACAAGTCGATATTTTATTGGCTGCCGATGTGCTGTATGACCAATGCAACCGTTTCTTTTTGGATGAATTTTTAAAGTTTGCTCCAGAAGTGTGGGTGGCAGACAGTCGTGTGAAAAACTTTAGTCATCCTAAATATGAAAAACTCGATGAACGAAGCGCAACGACATGGCCTGATTTGGATGAATCACCTGAGTTTCGAAATGTGAGTTTTTATAAAACCCTATAAATATTGAACCGATAAAAAATAAGACGCTTTAAGCGTCTTATTTTTGTCTTTTAAACTGCAAATTTGATTAAGAACAGGTATAGCGAACCACACGTAAGGTGGCAGGGCGAGCATCGAGTGCATCACGCGCGCCTAAGTTTTCAGAGTTACGTGGATCAGGAGTATTTGATAGACCGAAGTTCGCACGTGTATTACCAATTTGACGGCCGTACTGGGTATTTTCCAAAGCAGGATTTGCAATTTCGTTCACGCTTAAGATTTGTAATTTATAGGTCTTTTGCGTATTTAATACTTTTTGGCAAGCACGTTGTAATTTATTGGCATCCGGTTGTTGGTTTTGGCGACCCGCTAAAGTATATGCAAGTGTTGCGCTATCTGCAGATTTGGACTCTATTTGAAAGCCCGTTTGACCATTAAAAGCACGTGGAGTGCTTTGGCAAGCAGCCATCGACATTGCAACAATACCCAAACTTAAAACTTTGTAAATATTTTTCATCATTCATTCGCCGTGTGTATTTGTATGTTCAGTATGCCATAGTCCGTCTGTCGACTCGATGGCGAAAACAAAGAAAGCCAAAGAAGTTTGATTAAATCTTTGATGCAGCCGAAACGATGAGTAGATGGAAATGGAGATAAAAAAAGCTCATCAAAATAGGCTTTGATGAGCTTAAGTGGAATAGCAGGGCTGAGCGAATTAATCGTCAGTGATCATGCTATGTTTTTTAGTATCTTTCATGAAGACATAGGTAATTAAAGATAAACCAATCATGAATGTAATGTAGTAGAAGAAGTAGTTTTCATGGCCTGCATTTTTGAAGCTCAAAGCTACAAGTTCTGCGGTACCACCAAAGAGTGTATTTGCAATGGCATAAGGCAATGCAACACCTAGGGCACGGATGTGTGCAGGGAACAACTCTGCTTTTACTACGGCATTAATCGCAGTATAACCAGTGACAATCACCATACCGCTCATGCAAAGCATAAATGCTGTGGTTGGGCTGGTAGTTGAACCGATACCATTGAAAATAGGAATGGTAAACAGCACACCAAGCACACCAAAGGCGATCATAATTGGCTTACGACCAATTTTGTCTGAAAGCGCACCGACAGCAGGTTGTAAAAGCATGAAGATGAAAATCGCAGCAGTGGTAATTTCAGTTGCTGTGGTTTTTTCAAAGCCAGACGTGTTGACCAAATATTTTTGCAAATAAGTGGTAAAGGTGTTGAACGCTAAAGTACCACCGGCAGTTAACATGATCACAGTGAAGGCTTGTTTAGGGTATTTGGTAAATAACGCTAAAGCACCTGATTTTGGACCACCATTTTTAGCTTGTTCTTGAGCTTCTTTAGAGGATTGAGTTTCAACTAAACCGCGACGAATCCAGAACACCACAATAGCGAGTAACGCACCGATGAAGAACGGAACACGCCAGCCCCATTGAGTTAAAGCTTGTTCTGAGAAATTACGCTGTAAGATAATTAAAACGCAAAGTGCCAATAGCTGACCTGAAATCAGTGTGACATATTGGAAACTTGAGAAGAAACCACGATGGTTTTTACCTGCCATTTCAGTCAAATAGGTGGCACTAGAACCATATTCACCACCAACACTTAAGCCTTGGAGTAAACGCGCTAAAAGTAGAATAGCGGGTGCGAGCATCCCTACAGAATCGTAGGTTGGTGCACATGCGATCATCAGTGAGCCGACACACATCAACGATACAGACAGCGTTAAACCTGCTTTACGACCTTTACGGTCAGCATAAATACCCATGACCCATGCGCCGATTGGACGCATTAAGAAACCGAGTGCAAAGACTGCAGCCGCTTGTAAGAGTTTTACAGTATTGTCACCATCAGGGAAAAATTGCGGTGCAAAGTAAAGGGTAAAGGCAGCGTAGACATACCAGTCGTACCATTCAACGAGGTTGCCGGCAGATCCGCCGAGGATAGATTTGACACGAGTTTTTCTATCCAATTGTTCAGGAACAACTGGCTCAGATGAGTTTGACACATCATTCTCCAAGGAATGAATGCAAAACATATCCATTTAAACTCTTTGGGAAAAGTTTAAATCAATATATTTTGTCGAAATGGGAGATGGAACTATATTTATTTAATTTATACTCCTGTTGTCGCAGAAAATCATGCGACTTTAGTCTATAAAATGCGATATTTTTGACCAGATACATTTTTCACGACTAAATGAAAAAAACAAAGCCTCATAGACTGAGGCTTTGATGGGGAAAACATGCTGTTTTTGATCAGATTGATCAATAACTCATCTTCAAATAACCCTGATCAATGCTCCTGAATTTTGGAATGGTGTTTGGTGTCTTTCATAAAGACGTAGACCAATAACGAAATAAAAATCATGATGGTCACATAGATAAAGAACCATGACTCGTGACCAGCTTCTTTAAAACTCAGCGCGAAGAATTCTGCCGTACCACCAAAGATGGTATTTGCAAGAGCATAAGGCAGTGCAACACCCAATGCGCGAATATGCGCAGGGAACATTTCTGCTTTTACAACCGCATTGATCGAGGTGTATCCTGTGACAATCACTAGACCTGCGAGACAGAGCCAAAATGCAGTCCAATAATCTTGAGTTTGTCCTAATGCACTAAATAGAACATAGGTGAACAGCACCCCTAAGATCCCAAAAGCGATCATTAAAGGCTTACGACCAATTTTATCGGATAGACCACCTGCTAGTGGTTGTAAGCACATAAAAATAAACAGTGCTAAAGTGGTGATTTGCGTGGCCTCAGGTTTACTAAAGCCAGAGGTATTGACCAGATATTTTTGCAAATAGGTGGTGTAGGTATAAAAAGCCAATGTACCCCCAGCTGTTAAAAATAACACCGTGAATGCTTCTTTCGGATAATGCTTAAATAGAGAAAATAAGCCTGATTCAGGCTGGTCCTTTTGCTCTTGTGCATTTTTGAAGGACTGGGTTTCTAGTAGGCCACGTCGAATGCGGAAAACCACTACCGCTAAACACGCACCGATAAAGAACGGAATACGCCAGCCCCAATCATGCAATTGTTCTTCTGTCAGCAACCATTGCAAAATAAGTAGTACGCACAGTGCAGTCAACTGACCTGCAATCAGTGTAACATATTGAAAGCTTGAAAAAAACCACGACGGTCACGGTCAGCCATTTCACTGAGGTAGGTCGCACTAGCGCCATATTCACCGCCGACACTTAAACCTTGAATTATAGCCAAATCCTAAAAACTATAGAACAATAGAGATATGGGATATTCAAAAGATTTTAAAGACAAAGTCATAGAAATTATGATTCGAGATGAAATGTCTGTGCGAAAAGCAGCACAGCATTTTAACATCTGTATACAAACGATTCAGAACTGGAAAAAGTCCACTACAAACAAACCTATTCCTGGCCGTCCAGCTAAAATTAGCAGAGAGCAAATATTGAAGGATGTTGAACAATATCCTGATGATTATCAGTATGAGCGAGCTGAACGTTTAGGAGTAAGCACTCATGCGGTATTTAATGCATTACATGCCGCAGGAATATCGCGTAAAAAAAGACGTTAAAGCATCCTAAAGCAGATCAAAATCAACGTCAGCAATTTCAAAATCTCATAGAGTGTTTAGAAGGGAAATTGCCTCTGATTTACATAGATGAAAGTGGTTTTCAAAGTGAAAGTACCAGAACTCATAGTTATAGCCTTCAAGGAACACGTGCTGAAGGTGAATTTAACTGGCAGTTGAAGAATTGCAGTAATGCGATCGGTGCAATTATCGAAAATAGATTGTTGACAGTTGGTGTGTTTAATTGTTCTGTGAATACAGAAGTATTTGAATGTTGGATTGAACAGGATTTATTACCTAAGTTGAAAGAAAGCAGTGTTTTGATTATGGACAATGCGACCTTTCACAAAGGGAAAAGACTTCAGGAGTTGATACGTTGTGCAGGCCATTACATTGTGTGGCTTCCTAAATATAGTCCAGATTTAAATCCAATAGAAAATATGTGGTCACGAGTCAAGGCGATTCGAACTAAGTTTAGAGTTAAAGATATTGATAAATTATTTAAAGATTACTGTAATGATTTATTTGGTATTTAGCTATAGTCGTGCAACCACAAGAATAATCGGCGCCAAAATACCAATTTGGTCATGCGTTGGAGAAATGGCAATCATCAATGAGCCGATACACATGAGTGTGACGGAGAGGGTTAAACCTGACTTTCGACCTTTTTTGTCTGAATAGATCCCCATAATCCATGCACCAATGGGTCGCATGAGGAAACCGACTGCAAAGATGGCCGCAGCTTGGAGAAGCTGTGCAGTCTGGCTACCTTGAGGGAAAAAAGCATGGGCGAAATAGAGGGTGAATGCTGCATAGACATACCAATCGTACCATTCAACAAGATTACCGGCTGAACCACCGAGAATGGATTTCACTCGGGTCTTTGTATCTAAATTTGATTGAGTAACAATTTCTTCCGTCATTTTAAAATCCATCTTTTTTTATTATGTGAAAATATCTTATGCGTATCGAAAAGCATGAAATGTAAACTAAAAAAGAGGTTTTGTTTAAAAAGTGTACAAATCAACAACTTGTCATGAATTTTGCTTTGAATAATGGTTTGGGCCTTAAAATGATTGATTTCATACTTGAGCCAGCAGGCTTTTAAACGTACATTTAAAATATAACTTCTCATTTATTGAAGGATATAAAAAACTCAGCGTACAGATATCTTGATCAAAATAGGTACTTGATCAAAAAAGCATGATCAATGAGAAAAATAATAAAGCAAAGAAAACGAAGCATTGTTGAATAAAAAGACATAGCGGGAGGGAGCGATGAATACACAACAACAATCAATATATGACATGGTGGTCATTGGTGGTGGAATAAATGGTGTTGGTATTGCCTGTGATGCAGCGGGGCGGGGTTTAAGTGTTTTGCTCTGTGAAAAAGACGATCTCGCGAGCCACACTTCATCTGCAAGTAGCAAATTAATTCATGGTGGTCTGCGCTATTTGGAACATAAAGAATTTCGTTTGGTACGTGAAGCACTGGCAGAACGCGAAGTTCTGCTTAAAAAAGCCCCTCATATTATTCGACCGATGCGTTTTATCATGCCACATGAACCGCACTTACGTCCGGCTTGGCTGATTCGGACTGGATTATTCTTTTATGATTATTTGGGTAAGCGAGAACAGCTTTCAGGCTCAAATGGTATTGAATTTGATGTGGAAGCTAGTCCTTTAGCATCCAAATTTACCCGAGGGTTCGAATATTCCGATTGTGCAGTAGATGACGCACGCTTAGTTGTACTCAATGCAATACAAGCACGAGAACATGGTGCACAGATTCTGACTCGAACAGAATGTTTAAATGCATATAGTAAAGGTGGAATTTGGCAGGTATGTCTAAAAAATGCCAAGGGATTGCAAAATGTGCAGGCTAAAGTCTTGGTGAATGCGGCAGGTCCTTGGGTCGCTGACTTTATAAAACAGGGGTTAAAGCAAGAGTCACCTTATGGTATACGGCTGATACAGGGTAGTCATATCATTGTTCCAAAACTTTTTGAGGGTGATAAAGCTTTTATTATGCAAAATGATGATCATCGCATTGTCTTTGCGATCCCTTATTTAGAACAATTTACCCTGATCGGCACGACAGATCGTGAATATCACGCAGACCCAAATCGAGTAAAGATAAGCCAAGAAGAAATCGATTACTTGCTTGATGTGTCAAATGATCACTTTAAAACTCAATTGACGCAAACGGACATCATTTCAACTTATTCAGGTGTGCGTCCGCTGTGTGATGATGAGTCAGATAATCCAGCCGCAGTCACGCGAGATTATACTTTGGCACTGACCGATGTAGAAGGGGCTGCATTACTTTCAATCTTTGGTGGCAAACTTACCACTTACCGAAAACTAGCAGAAGCGGCATTAGATCAGCTTAAAACTGTTTTTCATCATCGATCCAAACCTTGGACTGCTGATACAGCATTGCCTGGTGCGGAAAATTTAGAATCAATCGAGCAGTTGATAGCTGAAATCCAACAAAAAGTGCGAGGGGTTTCGATCAGTCTAGCCAGTCGTTGGGCACATGCTTATGGAACACGTGTTTGGGCTTTACTGAATCATTTAACTTCGATTGATGAATTGGGTCAAAACTTTGGACATGGTTTGTATGCTCAAGAAGTGGATTATTTAGTTGAGCAGGAGTGGGCGAGAAGTTCTGAAGATATTTTGCAAAGACGGACAAAGTTATATTTGCAATTCAGTGCAGCTGAAGTTGATGTTTTGGATGAATACTTAATGGCAATACGAATAAAGCAAAAAGCTCAAGATGTGGCTTAGTTGATATAAAAAAAGACCGCGCAAGGCGGTCTTTTAAATCTTCCTTAATCCCTCTTTTAAAGGAGGGAAATTAAAGGCCAATTAAGCAGATTTTTTTACAGCTTCTAAAAGTTCGTCTTGACGTACTTTAAGTGCTTTTGGTAAGCGATCACCAAGTTTGTTGAACAATTCAGTGTGGCTTTCAAGTTCTTTGATCCATTGATCTTTATCTTGAGAAGTTACAAGCTCGAATTGCTCTTTAGTGAAGTCTGAACCAGTCCAGTTCAATTGTTCGTATGTTGGAACAAGGCCGATAGGTGTTTCAACAGCGTCTGCACGACCTTCACAACGATCGATGATCCACTCAAGAACACGCATGTTTTGACCGAAACCAGGCCATACGAAGTTACCTTCAGCATCACGACGGAACCAGTTCACGTTGTAGATACCAGGAAGCTTGTTACCAGCAGCAGCAGCTTTCTTGCCAACTTTCTCACCCATTTCTAACCAGTGAGAGAAGTAGTCAGCCATGTTGTAACCCGCAAATGGAAGCATTGCGAATGGGTCACGACGAACGATACCTTGTTGACCAACAGCAGCAGCAGTTGTTTCAGAGCCCATAGTTGCAGCTTTGTAAACACCGTCAACCCAGTCAAATGCTTCTGAAATTAGAGGCACTGTGTCTGCACGACGACCACCGAAGATGAACGCAGAAATTGGAACACCTGCTGGATTTTCCCAGTCAGCATCAATAGAAGGACACTGACCAGCTGAAACAGTGAAACGAGCATTTGGATGAGCTGCTTTTTCTTCGCCGGTGTGTGGTTGACCTTTCCAGTTAGTTAGATTAGCAGGTACTTCTTTAGAAAGACCTTCCCACCATACTTCACCGTTGTCAGTTACAGCAACGTTAGTATAGATTACGTCTTTATGAAGAGTCGCCATACAGTTCGGGTTAGTCTTGGTATTTGTACCAGGTGCTACACCGAAGAAACCAGCTTCAGGGTTGATTGCATATAAACGACCATCTTCACCTGGTTTGATCCAAGCAATATCATCACCTACAGTTTCAATTTTCCAACCTTCGTAACCCGCTGGTGGAATCAACATCGCGAAGTTTGTTTTACCACACGCAGAAGGGAATGCAGCTGCGATGTAGTGTTTTTCGCCTTGTGGGTTTGTCACGCCAAGGATGAGCATGTGTTCAGCTAACCAACCTTGTTGACGACCCATAGAAGATGCAATACGTAAAGCTAGGCATTTTTTACCCAACAATGCGTTACCGCCGTAACCAGAACCGTAAGACCAGATTTCACGAGTTTCTGGGTAATGAACGATGTATTTTTCAGGGTTGCAAGGCCAAGCAACGTCTTTTTGACCTTCTTCAAGCGGAGCACCAACAGTGTGTACGCAAGGAATGAAGTCACCGTCAGTACCAAGTACGTCATAAACAGCTTTACCCATACGAGCCATTTTAGACATGCTTACAGCAACGTAAGGAGAATCAGTAAGTTCGATACCGATGTGAGCAATATGAGAACCTAAAGGACCCATAGAGAAAGGAACAACGTACAAAGTACGGCCTTTCATTGAACCGTCAAATAAACCATTCAGACGAGCACGCATTTCAGCTGGAGCTTCCCAGTTGTTTGTTGCGCCTGCATCTTCTTGTTTTTCAGAACAGATATAAGTACGACCTTCAACACGAGCAACGTCAGAAGGATCAGAATTAGCAAGGTAAGAACCAGGATGTTTTTCTTGGTTAAGTTCTTGCATAGTGCCGTTAGCGATCATCAAGTCGATATAACGTTGATATTCTTCTGCGCTACCGTCACACCATTCGATTTTTGCTGGTTTGGTTAATTTGGCAATTTCTTCCACCCAAGCAATGAGCTTAGGGTGACGAACGAATTCTGGTGCGTTCACTTGGGTCATGGTGAGGCCTATCTCAAAAATGTACTAACCGTACAAAGTATAATCTGCATCATGGATTACATCATGCAGATAAAAGATGAAAAAAAGTGGCTGTATTAAAGCATAAAATCATAAAAAAAATAAGACTAAAGAAGTGGTAGATTTTTTTTGGTAGTTAATGCTATTTATATTAAATATAGATAAAATACAATAACTTAACATATTATGTGGTGAATTTTCACTTTATTTATTAACGTGATGGACAATATTTTATATAGTTATTTTTAATAAAAACAAAAAGTTGCATGTAATTGATATTTGAGAATTATTATTGATTAAATAAATGGTGGTAATTCGATTTTTACATAAAGGCGCTATTATTTGCTGTTAAATTCGACAAAATACAATACTAAGCGGCCAAGATGTATAAAAAGTGATTAAACAAGCCAAGCCTTTATCTATTATCTATAATAAAAAATCAGGATTTCATGCTGCAAACAAAGATGAAGTCTATGAGGAACTTGTGCGGATATTATCCGATCATAATTTCGAAATACAGTCATTTGAGCTTGGGCAGGAAGCGAGTTTTGATACTTTAATGAGCAAGGTATTTGCACGCCATAAAGACCCTGATAATTTGGGTGTTGTGGTTGCTGCAGGTGGTGATGGAACCTTAAATGCTGTTGCTCATCAGTTGATGCATACCGATATTCCTATGGGGGTCTTACCTTTGGGCACATTTAACTATGTGGCGCGGGTACTCAATATTCCTCTCGATTTAATTCAAGCGGCACAGGTGATTGCGACAGGCAATAATCGACAGGTGCACGTGGCGCAAATCAATGAACATATCTATTTAAACAATGCCAGTTTGGGCTTGTATCCTTTATTTATACAAAAAAGAGAATTTTATAATCAGAAGTTTGGGCGTTTCCCATTGCATGCTTATACCTCAGGTTTGGATGTGCTGATTCGAGATCGTAAAGAGCTGAAATTGGAAATCGAAGTGGATCATCATATTTATCCAGTCAAAACGCCCTTGATTTTTTTTGGCAATAATCAATTGCAATTGGCCGATTTAAACTTGCAAATCGCTAAAGATGCAGAGGCAGGTAAAGTTGCAGGTGTGGTGGTCGCAAAAAGTGATAAGAAAACGTTATTTAAAATTTTATGGCAATTGATCCGTGGCAATATCGACAATGCACCAGATGTGTATAGTTTTGCCGCTGATGAAGTCACCATACATACCCAACGAAAAAAAATGACCGTTGCTGTGGATGGTGAGATTGTAGAAATGAAACCGCCGCTTAAAATTCGAGTGCAAAAACAAGCCTTAAAGATACGGGTGCCACATGATACTGCATCTGTCTGATCTGCATTTCGGCACTGAAAAGCCAGAGTGTATGCGCGCTATTCAGCAATTTTGTCGTGAACAGCGTATCGAGGCCGTGGTTGCCAGTGGAGACTTGACCCAGCGTGCGCGTTATCGTCAGTTTTATGCATGTAAGCAATTTTTAGAAAGCTTAAAGCTGCCTTATATCGTTGTGCCGGGGAATCATGATATTCCGCTATATCATTTATGGAACCGTGTTTTTAGCCCTTTTGCACGTTATCAACTTTTTTTTGGTGCCATGGAAAATGTACTGGAAACCGAGCATTTTTATTTAATTGGGATCAATAGTATTCGCCGTCGTTACCATACGCGAGGGCATGTATCGCTCGAGCAAATATATCATGTCGAGGAATTACTTAGACATGCGCCGCCCAATAAAGTGAAATTAATCATAGCGCATCAACCTTTTTATACGCCGCCCAATGACCCGCATGGTGTGAAAGATTGTCCTGTTCAAGGGCGTTTGGCACTCGAACAGTGGAGTCAACACGGTTTAAATGGTTTATTGCATGGGCATTTACATGTTCCAGCCAGCTATGACCTCAATCAGATTTATGCTTTAGGTGCTGCGCATCCAGTTTGGGATATTCATGCTGGAACTGCAACGTCATATCGCCTACACGATAACCTTGCCAACAGTTTTAATGTCATTGATGAGCAGATGAATGTGCAGCATTATTTTTATCATTCAAAGTTAAAAATATTCGAAGAAAATCTTAGTACTCATATTTTGGATGAGCTTTAATCCTTTAAATTTAAATTTTGAAGAAAAAAAATACAAAAAAATGAAAAAAATTAAATTTTGCCCTTGAAGGGTTTTTTTCCATCCCCACAAAAGTGTCATCTAAATTATTTTTTGTCGATGGCTTATGGAAATCAAAATGTCATCGTCTTTTATCTAGTAAATAGACTTAGTCTGGAGTTAACTATGAGCAATATTCGTCCTTTGCATGACAACGTTGTGATTCGCCGTGTTGAAAAGGAAACTAAAACTGCTGGTGGTCTTATTTTAAGTACTTCAGCAGCTGAACAACCTGCTCAAGGCGAAGTAATCGCTGTAGGTAATGGCAAAGTAACTGACAATGGCGTACGTGCATTAGACGTTAAAGTTGGTGACAACGTATTGTTTGGCACTTATGCCGGTACAAAAGTAAAAGTAGCAGGCGAAGAGCTTCTTATTATGAAAGAGTCTGACATCTTAGCGGTACTTGAAGCTTAAGTTTCGTACACGCATTTAGACCCTTTTATTCATCATAAATTGTTAAAAATTTTAAAAAGATTCGGAGTTAGACATGTCAGCTAAAGACGTAAAATTTGGTGATTCAGCGCGTTCAAAAATGATCGCGGGTGTAAATGTACTTGCAGATGCTGTAAAAGTGACTTTAGGTCCTAAAGGCCGTAACGTTGTCATCGACCGTTCTTTCGGTGCGCCGCACATCACTAAAGATGGTGTTTCTGTTGCTAAAGAAATCACGTTAAAAGACAAGTTTGAAAACATGGGCGCTCAGCTAGTTCGTGAAGTGTCTTCAAAAACCAACGATATTGCGGGTGACGGTACAACAACTGCAACTGTTCTTGCACAAGCAATTCTTAATGAAGGGATTAAATCAGTAACTGCGGGTATGAACCCAATGGATCTTAAGCGCGGTATCGACATCGCGGTTAAAGCCGTAGTTGCTGAAATTAAAGCGACTGCAAAACCTGCATCTGACTCTAAAGCGATTGAACAAGTAGGTTCTATTTCTGCGAACTCTGACACCACTGTTGGTAAACTTATTGCTCAAGCAATGGAAAAAGTCGGTAAAGAAGGTGTAATTACTGTTGAAGAAGGTTCAGGCTTTGAAGATTCTCTAGATGTTGTAGAGGGTATGCAGTTTGACCGTGGTTACATCAGCCCTTACTTTGCAAACAAACAAGATACACTAACAGCTGAACTTGAAAACCCATACATTCTTCTTGTTGATAAAAAAATCAGCAACATCCGTGAATTGATTGCTGTACTTGAAGCTGTTGCTAAAACAGGTAAACCGCTTCTTATCATCGCTGAAGATGTTGAAGGCGAAGCGTTGGCTACACTTGTAGTGAACAACATGCGCGGCATTATCAAAGTATGTGCGGTTAAAGCGCCTGGTTTTGGTGATCGTCGTAAAGCGATGCTTCAAGACATCGCGATTTTAACTGGCGCGACTGTAATTTCTGAAGAAGTAGGCATGTCACTTGAACAAGCGTCTCTTCAAGATTTAGGTACAGCTCATAAAGTGACTGTTTCTAAAGAAAACACAGTAATTGTTGATGGTGCAGGTGTTGCAGAGCAAATTGCTGAACGTGTAACTCAAATTCGTGCGCAAATTGAAGAATCTACTTCAGAATACGACAAAGAAAAACTTCAAGAACGCGTTGCTAAATTGGCAGGCGGTGTTGCTGTAATCAAAATCGGCGCTGCAACTGAAGTTGAAATGAAAGAGAAGAAAGATCGCGTTGACGATGCACTTCATGCAACTCGTGCTGCAGTTGAAGAAGGTGTTGTAGCAGGTGGTGGTGTTGCACTTGTACGTGCTGCAAAAGCACTTGAAGGTGTGTCTGGTGCTAACGATGACCAAAATGTTGGTATCAACATTTTACGTCGTGCAATTGAAGCACCGCTTCGTCAAATCGTTGCAAACTCTGGTGATGAGCCATCAGTTGTAATCAATGCTGTGAAAAACGGTGAAGGTAACTTCGGTTATAACGCTGCGACTTCAGAGTATGGCGATATGTTAGAAATGGGTATTCTTGACCCAGCTAAAGTAACACGTTCTGCGCTTGAGCATGCTGCATCTGTTGCGGGCTTAATGCTTACAACTGAATGTATGATTACTGAAATCCCAGAAGATAAACCTGCTATGCCTGATATGGGCGGTATGGGTGGCATGGGCGGTATGATGTAATTCATACTGATCATCCGATCTAAAAAATCCCCGCTACTTGCGGGGATTTTTTTATAACAATCCTACTTAGAGTAAAACACTAATCAAGCTTTTTGGTGAGTTTAAGATTTACTTCAGGCATTTCTAGTTTTTCACCTTTATCACCACGAAGCTCAATAAAGTTTTCACCTACAAAATAAATTCGATTGTCGCCTTGGGCATCAAGTTGAATCATCCCAGGTTGATCTGGCAAAAACTTAAAACTGCCTTTCACTTTATTTTCAGTGTTCGCAGCTTTACCTAAAAACTCTTGGCTGAGTTCATAGCTCTTATCAAGTTTAAGTTCAAGTTCGGTTTCAATTCCTTTGCAATCATGGCAAGGTAGAATCCCTTTATATTCACCTGCCCAATCAAGTGCATTTTCGGTGTTATCACCTGTGGCAATCGGACTTTCTGAGGCAGCGTCTGTATTAGCAATGACATTATTATCTGGTGGTGTAGCGGTTTCAGATTCATTGCTGGTCTTTGAACATGCCGTTAGGGTTGCACTGACCATACAGAGAGCGAGGATTAGTTTTTTCATGAGATTTATACACCGTACGTACCCAATATAATGCTAAGCGTGGCTTTTATTGCTCAAGAAAAATAGCCTATTCTTGTTAACAATTGTGTGTTTGGTTAATACATTAAAACAGACATTTGATTTTTAAAATTCGTAAATAGTGAAATATTGGTGATTTACCTAAAAGTGAACGCTAAAGGACATTTATATATTAATTGGTGGATTACTGAACAATATAGGCTTTTATAATTATTTTGCGTTGTTAAACTCTGTGGCATAGAAAAAACTGTCGGTGCAAATTGTGTTTGAAAAAACAGCGGAAAAAAGTCTGAACTTAATGGGGTGGCAAATTGATAACCATTGGGATTTAAATATCGACCAATGTGTCATGATTGCAGCGCCACATACCAGTAATTGGGATGCACTTTATGCACGCCTTGCCCTGAAAGCTTTAGGGGTTAATGTTCGTATCACGATTAAAGACAGTTATATGAAATTCCCGTTTGGGCCTTTTGTACGTGCCATGGGCGGAATTGGTATTAATCGACGTCCAAAACAAGATGGTGAAGCTCGTCAAAGTATGGTTGAGCTGATGGCTGACTTGTTCAAGCATCATCCAAAATTGGTCATGTTGGTGACGCCAGAAGGGACACGCGCTAAACAAGAGAAGTGGAAAACTGGTTTTTACCATGTTGCTATGCAAGCGGGTGTGCCGATTGCTTTAGCCTATATGGACTATGCGCAGAAAAAGACTGGGGTGGGTAAAATTGTTTATCCTACAGGCGATTATGAAAAAGATATGGCTGAAATCATGGATTTTTACGCGCAAATACATGCCAAATTTCCTGAAAAATTCAGTGTCGATACACGCTATCACTAATCCAACAATCCAAAAAAAGGACAGCATCGGCTGTCCTTTTTTATGTTTAGATTCTTCTATTTAGATTCTTCTGTTTAGATTTTTATATTGATTTTAATCATTAAAGTCGGGATGGATACCGCCCAGATTTTGACATGCCGCCTTATAAATAATGTATTGCTGATCAACTACATCGATGAGCGGGATACGAAATAATTTTTCGCCTTCTTTATAGCTGTCGATATATGACACGACCTTTTGTTTACTTGATGCCAGTTTTTCTTCATGAAAACTTGTAATCGAGCTATGAGTCATATGTGAACTTTCAATATTATTGCATTGAAAATGTGAGAGTAGTTTTTCAGCTTTTTTAATTTCGCTGGACGTGCCAAACATACAGCCGCTAAGCAGAGTTACACCTGCAAGCAGGATGAACTTTTTCATGGTTTTATTTTAAGCAAAATTATGAGGTGCAATATTCTATTAATTTTCGACAAAAAAATTAATCACTTTTTTACCATTTGGCTAATTTTTATTTAAATGTGAACTGTGTCATTGTTACAAGATGTGAATGTCTAACTGAGAAGGCGATTTTCTAGAATCATCTAGATAAATATCTTTTGGTTTTAGTCATCAGGTTAAGACACTCATCGTTACCAAGAAGCAGCCTGAAGAGAATAGAAGACCTAATACAATATGTTTAAATTGGCGTTCTGAAATGCGATAAAAAAGTTTGGCACCAAAAATCACTGGAAAAGCCATAATCACCAAAAGCACGGCTAAATAGGGCAGATGTTCACGATGGATGATCCCTTGTAGCAGATAGCTAATGAGTGTGACGAGCTGAATAGCTAAATTGAAATGTCGCAAAATATAGCGTTGTTCTGCTTTGGGTGTATTTTTCAGCATGAGCCATGCAGAGGGTAATGCACCACAAAAGCCTCCAAGACCACCCAAGATTCCAGCAATATATCCAATACTAGAATCCGCCCATTTCCCTGATTTTTGGATGAATGAAAATTTAGGATTAAAAAATAAAATTGGGCACCAAAACATAAATAAAGCGCCCAAAACCAATTTAAATGTATCTGGATTAATGCTGTCTAATAAATACGTACCGAGCGGTACACCTAAAATTCCTGCAATTAAATAGGGATAAATGATATTTTTATTGATCGGAATGCTTTTGCGTTCTGATGATAATGAGATGAAGTGGCTATAAACTGAAGCGCAGACGACCAAGGGTGCTGCTATTTGCGGGGGAAGTATCCAAACCCAAAATGACATTGCGATAAGGGCGAATGCAAACCCTGTTAATCCTTGTACGAATCCCGCAAAGATGGCACCAAGAATAAAAATCAGCCAAGTCATTAAATTACAGCTTTGAAATACGTGGCGCTATTGTAGTGAATTTTTCTATATAAATGTGGCTGACTGAGTAAATGTAGCAAAATTGGACATCAAATCATGAATAGAACATGAATATTTAAATACAGCAGATGTACACAGACTTCCAATTAAATTCATTTCGATAAGTGAAAATGCTCTTCATCAAAGAGGTGAAAATGCTCTTCATCAAAGAGGAGTGCTACACATGCTTAAACAAGTTGCTTTGCTATCTGTGGTTGCAGTTACATTTACAGGGTGTGTCGTGGCGCCATTTGATGATGGCCGATACCATTCGAATCAATATGGCTATGCAAATCAATATGGTTATTCAGGTCAATATGGTGGTTCATACGGACAGCGTTATGACCGCTCATATGGTCGAGTGAATAGCCCGCAACATCGACCAAACTCACCACGACCGAATTCGAATAGCCGTCCAGACGATACTCATAAACCGAATGTGCATAAACCTTCATCTCAGCATCCGTCAAATGTGCATCGTCCAAGCGCAAAGCCTCAGACGCCAGCTAAACCCAATACAAGTAAGCCCCAGCAGCAAAAACCACAGCAACAACGTCCTAAAGTAACGCCCGTGGATAAAGCTAAAACCCCAGGTGGATTTAACAGCCAGCGTCCACTTCGACCACAGGTTTAATGATTTTCAAGTAATAAAAAAGGACGCATTAACGTCCTTTTTTGTGTGCATTTACATTAAGCCTTCTTATATAAGCCTGCACACACCGTCCCAGCTTTGGTTTGTTTGATTTGCTGCCAACTGCTCGGGAGTTTTAACTGAGCAAGATCACGATCAGCTTCGATATAAATTAAACCATTGTCTGCAATGCACGGATCGACCAATTCAGCAAGTTCTTGCCATAAATCAAGACTATATGGTGGATCTAAGAAAATCAGATCAAATTGATCTTTCAAATTAGGAATGGCTTGTTGAGCCGTCATGTTTTTGAGTTGCACACGTTGTTTGCTCACCCTTAAGAGTTCTAAATTGTCCATGAGAAACTTCGCTTGGGTGCGATCAGGTTCAATTAAAACGGCTTCTGCTGCACCACGTGAGAGTGCTTCAAACGATAATGCCCCTGAACCTGTACAGAGGTCGAGGACTTTGGCATTTTGAACATCCCACATGAGCCAGTTAAATAATGTCTCGCGGACACGGTCAGGTGTAGGGCGTAAACCGTCAATACTGGCAAAAGGTAATTGACGACGCTTCCATTCACCACCAATGATTCTTAATTGATTTTTCATGAATTATTCCTCATCGGTTGCATGTGCTGCACTGGCAGCACGAGGTGTTGTATTTACACTATTCGGTTGTTGAGTGGCACTGTTGTTCTGCTGAGCTGTTGGGCTCGCATTTGGATCGGCTGATAAAATATTCGAGCCGCTTGGTAACTCACTCGGTTTTAGACCTGCAGTCATGAGACCACCGCTAATTTGATGGCTTGCAGGACGAATTGGATTCTTTTTACGTGTTAATAACCAGTAGTCAAACATCGGTTTCGCAATTTGAGCAGCAGAACCACCGTGACGACCATTTTCCCAAACGACTGCAATGGCAATTTCAGGTTTTTCCGCAGGGGCAAAACCAACAAATAAACCATGGTCAAGCTGACGCTCTGTCAATAAGGACTCGTTATAACGTTTACCTTGGGCAATACTTTTAACCTGTGCGGTCCCTGTTTTACCTGCTATTTGATACATTGGGGTACGAATACCACGACCGGTCCCTGTTTGAACCACATCAATCATGGCATCACGCATTTTGATCCAATCATCTGGCTTACCATTAAATTGAATGCGACCATTCGGGGCGTTATGGACTTTGTGAACTTTAGCACCTTTACTCTCACGCAGAACGTGAGGTGTAACATGAGAGCCTTGATTGGCAGTAATGGCAGTCGCCATCGCCAGTTGTAATGGTGTTGCAGTAAAAGCACCCTGACCAATACTGACAGAAATGGTTTCACCTTTGAGCCAGTTGGACTTCCGTGTGCGAAGTTTCCATTCAGGATTTGGATATAGCCCAGTGCTTTCACTTGGTAAATCTACACCGGTTTTTTCACCGAAGCCAAACTGACGCATCCACGTATTCATTTTTTCAATGCCCATACGATAGGACAAGACATAGAAATAGGTATCGCAGGAAACGACTTGGGCTTTGTGTAAATTGACTGAGCCATGACCAGTTTTTTTGTGGTCACGGAAACGATGGCTGTCACCCGGAAGCGTGAAATAGCCCGGATCTGAAATGGCAGTACTCCAGTCCACTAGACCATAATGAATACCACCTAGACCAAACATCGGTTTGATCGTTGAACCTGGAGGATAAGCCCCTTGTACAGCACGGTTATATAATGGCTGATCGAGGCTATCACGTAGTTCAGAATAATCTTTGCTGCTAATCCCGGTAACAAATAAGTTAGGGTTAAAACTAGGACTGGACACAAGAGCAAGAATTTCTCCAGTACGTGGGTCAATCGCCACAATTGCACCACGTCGATCTGCGAGCTGCTCTGAAGCGACCATTTGTAGTCCATAATCTAGGGATAAATATAAGTCATTACCACGAATCGGATCTTTACGACCAAGGTGACGTAACACATTACCAAAGGCATCGGCTTCAACCGACTCATTCCCCGGCATTCCATGTAAAAGTTCTTCATATGATTTTTCAACGCCAATTTTACCGATCAGGTTTGAGCCAGCGTATAAATCTTTATCAATCGTTTTTAGTTCTTTGTCATTAATACGACCCACGTAGCCAATCACATGGGCAAACAGTTCGCCATGTGGATAGTAGCGAGTCATTTGGGTCTCTATATTGACACCTGGGAATTGATATTTCACCTCACTAAAACGGGCGATATCATTTTCATTTAAATTCAGTTTAATCGAAACACGTTCAGTCTTTTTAGAGGTTTTAATCCGACTTTTGAAACGTTCGATGTCTTCATCAGTCAGTTCTAACAGAGGCGTTAGGCGCTCTACCGTATCATCAATGTCTTCAACATCCGCACGGCTCATGGTTGCTGAGAAAACCGGATAATTATCCGCTAATAACACACCATTACGGTCATAGATATAACCACGAGAAGGTGCAAGCGGTTGCAATCGAATTCGGTTTTGATCGGCAGCAGTCGAAAAGGTCTCATAACTTTTGATTTGCAAATATGCATATCGTGCCACAAGCAACAGCATAAAGAAGGAGACAATCCCTATCGAAATCACCACGCGATTACGATAAATCCGCTTTTCTTGCTGGACATTTTTTAAAGGATAATGCTGCTTCATACGCGTTCGACTTAAAGACTGAGAGCTAAAATAACGGAAGAGGCATATTCTAGCGCAACTGACATTTTTTTGATAAATAAAAAAGACTCTGCTGTGATTGCAGTCTATATTTTGACTTTGCAGACATGAAAAATATGGGGCTTTGTGTATAACAGTTCATATTATTCTGCTAAAGTCGAAACGTATAAAAAAGGAATATTCCAAAAAATAATACTAAGGAAGTTTGTGAAAACAATGAATAAATTATATCCATTGCTTGCATTTATGATGCTCGGAAGCATCGCACATGCCAATGACAATTCATTTTTACCTGAGGCAAAGTTAACAGGTAAGGGTTATCAACCATGGAATGTTGGAGCAGGTTTTACTCAAAAAATTATTCACGTGAATGGTGAGTGGGTAAACCCATATGGCATTGCCTATGCAAAAGCTGGTGTTTTCTTGAACGATGATAAAACACCTGGTGGGCAAGTCGGCTTTCGTTACCCCGTTCATTTCACTGGCAAAGATAAAAATGGTTATTATATCGGAGCTTATGCGGGCCACATCGACTCCAAGAAAGTAGATGGTGAAGATGAAGCGCGTTTAGGTGGTGGTATCGATCTTGCTTATGTGATGTTGAGTGCCGAGCGTATTAGTACGTTTAGTGTAGGCTTGGGTGCGGGTGAAAAATTAGAAGACAAATCAGGTAATGTGATTGTGGAAACCGAACCGAGACTACAAATCTCATATACTTTAAGTTTTGGTTTGTAGTGAAAATAATCAACTTTATTTTATAACCGCACTCACTGAATAAAATTAAATATGGAAGTTATGCATGCTTGAGTACGTTAACGAATTGTGGCAAACCTTTTTGCAACGTCCCGATTTTTGGGCTGTGCTGAGTATTATCCCCGTTACCGCATTCGTTACCTGGGCACACGTTTGGATGGCACTGAAAATGGTGTTTTACCCGATTACTTTCTGGGGATTCCATTTAGGTCCATTACCCGTAGGATGGCAGGGGATTGTGCCAAGAAAAGCTGGACGTATTTCTGGCATTATTACGGATAACACATTGTCTAAATTGGGTTCCTTACGCGAGTTTTTGGATGCAATGGATCCTGAGGATATGGCGCGCATCATTGGTGAACAAGTTGGCTTTGAACTTGAGCATTTGATTGATGAAGTCATGCTAGACCGAAATGCGGTGCTTTGGGAAAACTTACCGTATTCGATTAAACGCCGTATTTATGCCCAAGCACATAAACAGCTGCCAAATACCTTAAAAGAACTCGTGACCGAACTGACCATGAACGTAGAGTCACTTGTTGACATGCGAGAAATGGTGGTGAGTCAAATGGAAGCGGATCGTCTCTTGATGGTGCGGATGTTCCTTAAAGTTGGCCAGAAAGAAATCAACTTTATTTGGCATATCAGTGCCTTGATTGGGATGTTCTTTGGTATCTTCCAAATGATCGTTTGGTTTGTGGTGCCTTGGCATTGGACGGTTCCATTTTGGGCAGCAATCTGGGGATTTTTGACCAACTGGATTGCCATCTGGATGGTATTTAATCCAATTGAGCCGCACCCCGTAAAGTATTTGCAATTATTTGAATTAACTAAAGATCGTAAATTCCCTTGGATTAAACCTGTGATTCCACGTATTGGAACGTACAATGTTCAAGGGGCGTTTATGAAACGCCAAGAAGAAGTTTCGGATGTATTCGCAAGTGTAGTCACAGAAGACCTAATTACGTTAAAATCCATCATGACCGAAATGATGTATGGCGGGAAGAAAGATAAGACCCGTCGCATTGTGAAACGTCATATTAATGAAATTATGGAATCTCCACTGGTTCGTACCTCATTACAGTTGTCTTTAGGTCCAAAAGAGTACGCAAAACTCAAGACAGACTTGATCGATCGCTCAATTGAAATTACGATGGTGCCTGTATGCGACCCTGCGTTTAATGCGAGCCGTGCACAGAAAATCTTTCAAATGTTTAGAGACCGTATTCGTGAGCTAACACCGAAAGAATTTCAAAATCTATTACGTCCTGCATTTCAGGAAGACGAATGGATTTTAATTGTCTTGGGTGGTGTAACCGGTTTTATCGCGGGTACAATACATTTGTTTGTGGCTTTCTTATAATTAGATGCTGGAAGATGATCTGAATCTTGGGTTCAGATCACTACATAGCGTCATATACAATGTTTAAAATGAGGATGTTTTTTTATGCGCATTATATTACTCGGACCACCTGGAGCAGGTAAAGGGACACAAGCTCAGTTGATCTGTAAGCGCTACGATATCCCACAAATTTCAACCGGTGATATGCTCCGTGCTGCGATTCGTGAAGGTACTGAATTAGGTCTACAAGCTAAAAGCGTCATGGATAATGGCGGCCTTGTATCTGATGAGCTTATTATTGGTCTTGTAAAAGAACGCATTGCTCAACCTGACTGTGTCAACGGCTGCATTTTTGACGGTTTCCCGCGTACGATTCCACAAGCTGAAGCGCTTGAAAACGAAGGTATCAGCATCGATCACGTAATTGAAATCGATGTACCTGACGAAGAAATCGTTCAACGTTTATCTGGTCGTCGTCAACACCCAGCATCTGGTCGTGTATATCACACCGTTTACAACCCGCCAAAAGTGGAAGGTAAAGATGACGAAACTGGTGAAGATCTTGTTCAACGTCCTGATGACCAAGAAGCAACAATTCGTAAGCGTTTAGGTTCTTACCACGCTGAAACTGAGCAATTGGTTGGTTTCTACCAAGGTCGTGCAGCTTCTGGCGAAAACGCACCGACTTATGACAAATTAAATGGTCTTCGTCCAATCGATCAAGTTCAAACTGATTTGTTCGCGATTTTAGATCAGTCTAAATAATTCAACTTTTTTGAATTTTTGACAATCAAAGAGTCCTACTGCATAGTGGGGCTCTTTTTTTATGTGGCTTTTAGGGCGAATCTGTTATGAAATTTGCTTTGGTTATAATGGTCATCATCGCTGTGGCGGTGTTATTGGGCTTATTATTTGTCAGCTTTAAAATGTTGCGTAAGGTGCAAGTGGAAGAAGCAGAGCAAGCTAAACTGAACCCTAAGCAATATCGCTTACATCCAAAACTGCAGCAAGAGTTTGATAAAAAACAGAAAGAACAAGATAAAAATTAATCATCAATTTGATCAATTGATTCTTACAAATTCCATCTAGCCCGAAATTGAAGAGATTAATCTTCAATTTGGGTGGTTTTAATCGGTCTTAATGCACCAAACTCATACTTATCATTCCAATTACATACATCAGACACGATACATTCATCGCATTTGGGTTTGCGGGCAATACAACAATAGCGTCCATGTAAAATCAGCCAATGATGTGAATCGACGATAAATTCTTTAGGAATCACTTTGACGAGTCGGTGTTCGACTTCCAGAACATTTTTGCCGACAGCCAATCCTGTACGATTACCTAAACGAAAAATATGTGTATCAACGGCCATGGTCGGTTGACCAAAAGCAGTATTCAGCACCACATTTGCAGTTTTACGACCGACACCGGGTAAGGCTTCCAAATCTGCACGATTATTCGGAACGATGCTGTTGTGCTTCTCAATGAGAATCTTGCAGGCTTTAATGACATTTTCCGCTTTTGAGTTATACAGGCCAATGGTCTTGATATATTCCTTCAGTCCGTCAACACCTAACGCATAAATAGCTTCAGGAGTATTTGCTACTGGAAAAAGTTTATCTGTGGCTTTGTTGACACTGACATCTGTGGCCTGAGCAGATAGGGTAACAGCCACTAAAAGTTCAAATGGACTACTATAATTGAGTTCAGTTTTCGGGTTGGGGCGTTGCTCACGTAAGCGTTCAAAAAAAGTTTGAATTTGCTTCTTAGTCATGTTTTTAACAGCCATGATTAAGCCCCTTGCAGTTGTGTTAATTGTTGCGTGAGGGTATGGAGTAACTCACGTTTTTTTGCATCGTCTCGAACACTCAGTTGTTTTTCTAATTTCTTAATTTGTGTACGAATTTTTGCAAGTTCAATGGTGGTTTTTGCATCGAGTTGAACGACTGGCGTAGCAGGTTTTTCCACGACTTCAATGACCGGTACTGAGTCTGTCTGGGTCGAAAATTGGGCAAAAAGTTCCGTGTCAATTTCAGCACGTACGACTGGGCCTTTACGATGAATTCTGCGCTTTTCCTCACGTTGAATATGTGCATAGTAGCGGCGACGTAAATCATTCTGTTCTGCGATTCGAGCGGCTTCAGATGGCACTTGATCAAGCTCTTCGACAAGGTCGATACAATCCACTGGACACGGTGGGATGCAGAGTTCGCAGCCCGTACATAAATCCGTCAAGACCGTATGCATCAATTTGCCTGAGCCAATAATGGCATCGACAGGGCAGGCACTGATACATTTGGTACAACCAATACATTCATCCTCACGAATCACAGCTTTAACCCGTTGCGGGCGTCCATCACTTTGGATTGGCCAAACGCTGGCTTCTGCTGTTAAGTGTGGACGATTTAATAACGCTGCTAGTGAATCTGCTACAGGTTGACCACCGGGTATACATTTATTGGCTTCTTCTCCTTCACTGATGGCTTTGGCATAGGGTAAGCAGCCGTCTCGGTGTCCACAAAGTCCACATTGAGTTTGTGGCAATAGGGCATCAATTTGTTGGATGAGGGAAATTTCAGAAGTCATGGGTAGTCGCGAGTACAAATGAAGGCAGAGAAAAATCAAAGAGGACGTTGAATTCTAGCATGTTTCAGTATGAATTACTGTGCGCAAAAATGGGTCTATAGATGCATCATAAATGAGCAAAATAATTCATTAAAATATTCCTAAAAGTAATAATATTTATAACTAAAATGCCTGAGTAATCAATTTAAATCGCTGTTCTTTAAAGAATTTAAAGATTTTTTAAAAAAACTATTGCTGATTAGTTACAAAAGATATTTAATATTTTGCGCCAAAATATATCTTTGATCAAAATTGTGATCAATTTTGATCCATACATCTGCTGAGGATTAAGTGTTGAAATATAACAGCCTTAACGACTTCCTAGACTACGTTAAAACACGTGATGAATATCAACCTGAATTTCTTCAAGCTGTTGAAGAAGTGATGACGAGCCTTTGGCCATTCATCGAAAAGAATCCACAATATGCTGACTACGGTTTGCTAGAACGTCTTGTTGAGCCTGAGCGTGCAATTCAGTTCCGTGTTTCATGGGTAGATGACAAAGGTCAAACTCAAGTTAACCGTGCTTTCCGTGTTCAATACAACTCAGCAATTGGTCCATTCAAAGGTGGTATGCGTTTCCACCCATCAGTGAACCTTTCAATTCTTAAATTCTTAGGTTTTGAACAAACTTTCAAAAATGCCTTAACTACACTTCCTATGGGTGGTGGTAAAGGTGGTTCAGATTTTGACCCTAAAGGTAAATCTGAAGGCGAAATTATGCGTTTCTGTCAAGCATTAATGATCGAGTTATACCGTCATCTTGGTTCTAACACTGACATCCCAGCGGGTGACATCGGTGTAGGTGGCCGTGAAGTGGGCTACATGGCTGGTATGATGAAAAAATTAAGCAACGACACAGCATGTGTGTTCACTGGTAAAGGTTTAACTTTCGGTGGTTCACTTGCACGTCCTGAAGCAACTGGTTACGGTACTGTGTATTTCGCTGAGGAAATGCTAAAAACTCGTGGCGACAGCTTTAAAGATAAAGTTGTAACGATTTCGGGTTCTGGTAACGTTGCACAATATGCTGCTGAAAAAGCAATGTACTTAGGTGCGAAAGTGGTTTCACTTTCTGACTCAGCTGGTACTGTATACGTGAAAGACGGTTTCACAACTGAACTTCTTGCTGAAGTAATGGAATTGAAAAACGTTAAGCGTGGCCGTATTTCTGAATTTGCATCTAAGCACGGTTTTGAATATTTAGAAGGTCAACGCCCTTGGTCAATCAAATGTGATATCGCGCTGCCATGTGCAACTCAAAATGAATTAGATGAAGCTGATGCTGAAGCTCTTCTTGCTAATGGCGTAATCTGTGTTGCTGAAGGCGCAAACATGCCATCTACTTTGGCTGCAGTTGAGAAATTCGTTGAAGCGAAAATTCTTTATGCACCAGGTAAAGCATCTAATGCGGGTGGTGTTGCAACTTCTGGTCTTGAAATGTCTCAAAACGCAATTCGTTTGGGTTGGACTTTCGAAGAAGTTGACGAGCGTCTACACGCGATCATGAAAGAAATTCACCGCAACTGCGTGAAATACGGTACTGAAGAAGATGGTACTGTGAACTATGTAAACGGTGCGAACATTGCAGGCTTCGTAAAAGTTGCTGACGCAATGCTTGCTCAAGGCGTTTACTAAGTTCTCCGTAAGTTGAACTGAAAACCGAGGCTCAAGCCTCGGTTTTTTTATGGCTTAATGGTTTGGAATATATTGGATTGTTAATTAGTGCTCATCAGGGTAAGTTGGATTTCGCTATCCATAACACTGAAGTGAAAATTTAAGGGTTGGTCGAGCAAACGTTTAAAAATGAAGCCCTGACCGATGTAACTGTGTGCTGAACTTCAGTGTACTCCCTACATCTCCTATAAAACGCAAAGTATGCTTTTCTACATCATAATTGTGGCCAATGTAATTACGGCCACTAAGAATGTCATACTGCCATCGTTAATTTGAGTGTGGTTTGGGGGGAGCGTTATTCTTTACGAGACCCGATTCTTTTGAGTTAATTGTTCTGCTTCAAAATCATGTAAATCAGTAATTCGCTGTATGCCTTTAAAAATATAGGTCTGTTGATTGCGATTCTTCAGGATGAATTCAGGCAGGGCATTTTGCTTTTGTAGTAGCTTTAAATTTACATCGCTAAAGCATTGGCTGAACATTACATCGTGATTTGAAAACTTTGCACGGCTGATTAGCGTTTGCAGTTGTGAAGATATAAAAAAACCGAGGCGATGACCTCGGTTTTTTATCGGCTGTAACTTACAACGTACCTTTTACGGCTTCACGTTCGACTGACATATCAAAAATATAGGCATATTTTGATTGGTCAGCAGCAGGGTTTTTACGTTCAAAACGTTTTACGCGAATAATTTGGCGTTCTGCAGGAGTGTGCTTAAAGCCTTCAATTTGATCGTAAAATAAAGTCCAGTCTTTATCAACTTGTGTTTTTAAGCCTTTTTCATCGTACTTCACTTCACGTACTTGTAAGCAAGTTTGTGGAGCAACACCTGTACATTGTTTGGTTTCAGGGCTGACTTCAAGGAAAATTGTTTCGCCTTGTGAGTTGTACTGGGTTTCAGGTGTTAATTTTCCAGTGAAAACCAGTTTCTCACCTGTTGCAGAAATAATCGTTAACGTTGGATTTTGTGGATCTGTGGTATTTAAAACAAAAGGTGCTTTACGGTCACTAAAGAGTGAAGATGCAAGTCCTTCTTGTTTCATCGCATTATCAGGACATGCCATCATGGTAGATGCAATGTTGCCTGTTACAAGTGTATTGTGTTCCACTTTCCATTGGGTTGACATGCTATTACAGCTGGTTGAAATACCCAAAGTGCCATTTTCTAGAAAATTTAAAACCAAAGGTTTTGGTGCATTTTCAGTGGTGGTGCTCCATTGATATGAAGCTAAAGTTTTATCAGCATTTTGTTGTTGTAATACGCTCACGGCTAAATCTCCAGCTTTTTGGATATCGCTTGATTGACATGCTGCAAGGACTAAAGGGAAGAGGGCGATCGCTAAATATTTTAATTTCATTACGCTAACTGTTCTAAGTGAATTTCAGCCTGTAGCATAACCCATTCATTTTAAAAGAATATGAATACATTCAGCTCAAATAAGTAGCAAAATGTATCCATAAATAATAATTTGTTAACTTATTAATATAAATTATGAATAAGTCAAGCTATCAAGTTTATTTCACGTTTAATCAAAACGATAAATATCCATACCCAGCGAACCCATACTAAAGCTACTGTGAACAATAGAGAAGCGGGGGCCTGCACCCATCGCAAAGAAGATGGGTGCAAAATGTTCAATGGTCGGATGGTTGCGTTGTACAAACGGGATATTTTGCCAATCGAGAACTGCATCAAAATCTTGATGAGTGAGCTTATTGACCACAAAATTACGGAATGTAGATGCCCACTCAGGCACGGTTGCTGCACGTCCATCCCAAGCCAATTCACGTAAGTTATGAGTAATACTGCCCGATCCAATCAACAGGATTTGCTTGTCACGTAAAGGTGCGAGCGTTTGTCCAATTTTATAGATCTCTTGCGCAGACATAGTCATCGGCAGCGATATTTCAATCACAGGAATGTCTGCATCAGGATACATATGCAACAACGGCATCCAAACGCCATGATCACGTGGACGAGTGCTGTTGGCATGTGCCGATAATCCTGCATTGGCAAGTAAATGAAGAATTTCTTCTGCAAGCTCTGGGTTACCCGGTGCTGGATAACGAATATCATAAAGTTCCGCAGGGAAACCACGGAAGTCATGCCAAGTTTCAGGACGGGCACTGGTACTTACTTCTAGTGCGTTACTTTCCCAATGTGCGGACATGATAATAATGGCTTCCGGTTTTGGAAGATTCAGGCTTAAACGTTCCAACGCAGGACCGACTTGCTCAGGATTGATGGCAAGCATAGGTGAGCCATGGGAAATAAATAAACCTGGAAGTGTATGTAAATTCATCGCGGTCGCCGTTGGTTGTTTAAAGGAATATGATGATCATGCACTATATTATTCAGCGTAACAATTCGGATAATTTCAACGGTTTGTTTCATTGTTGCAACGCTGTAACTGCTGTATACGCTGGATGTTAGTTCGGATTAACCCGCACGATGGTAAGGGTGATTATGATTAATACTCATTGCACGGTATAGCTGTTCGATGAGCATGACACGAACCATTGGGTGTGGCAAAGTTAGTTTAGACAAAGACCAATGCCATGCTGCTGCTTTACGTACCGCCTCAGAATGTCCATCTGGCCCACCAATGGCTAAAACCACATCATTGCCTTCAAGCATCCAGCCTTTCATGGTTTCAGCTAGTTTTTCGGTACTAAACTCACGACCACCGACTTCTAAGGCGATCAGCACTTCATTCGATTTCATGGCATTTAAAATGCTGTCACCTTCAATTTGACGGTATTTTAAAATGTCGGCTTCTGAGTCGTTCTTGCCACGCTTAGCCATAGGCAGTTCAATGATTTGCGTTTGAACAAATGGCTGAATACGTTTGAAATAATCTTCAAAACCCGTCAGAACCCATGCTGGCATTTTTTGACCGATTGTCAGAATACGAATTTTCATACAGCGCCCGAAAGTATACAAAAGAGCATTATAACGGTTCGCTTGCACTTTGTATGTTCAGACACAATTTGCAATTGAAATCGTGTTCTGCTTGCTGTTTAAATACGCAGCATAAGCAGATTAGATCAAAGATGAAAATTGGAATAATAACAATGAAAAAAACATGGCAGGACGGTAAATTATTTTTGCTCAAGCAAGCAGCAATGCTTTCAATTTTTGCATGGTGTTCATTTGCGACGTATGCCAACAATATTAGAACCGCTGAACCAGATAATTTAAAAGTCTATTTAGAACAAATTATTGGTAATGAAGCTGAATATCGTAACTATAAGAACATTCAAGAGTTAAACCGGGTGTCTGCTTGGATTCGTGAGCAGATGCGTTTATTTGGTGTGAATTGTCGTTTTCAAACCTATACCGTAAACAGCCAGCCATACCGTAATGTGGTTTGTCCCTTAAATGCAGGGCATAGCAACCGAGTGATCATTGGCGCGCACTACGATGTATTTGAGGAGCAGCATGGCGCTGATGATAATGCTTCTGGCGTTGCAGGTGTACTCGAAGCTGCTCGGATTCTTTCGGCTGAAAAAGCGCGTTTAAAACAAAATATTGAATTTGTATTTTATACCCTCGAAGAACCGCCATATTTTAGAACAGAGTCGATGGGCAGTTTTATCCATGCAAAATCGGTAGCAAAGGAAAAGGATAAAATTTCAGGTGTATATATTCTAGAAATGATTGGTTATTTTGATCCGAAAGTCACCCAAGAATATCCTGTTGGGCTGAAATGGATTTATCCATCGCATACAAATTTTATTGCATCGGTGGGGAACATTCAGTCTCGTGACTTAACCTCATCGTATTGTGCTGCGATGGAGTCATTGAAGCAACTACAATGTGAGCGCTTGATTTCACCTTCATTTATTCAGGGTGTGGATTTTTCAGACCATATGAATTATTGGCAATTTGATATGCCAGCGATGATGATCACTGATACGGCATTTTATCGTAATAAGCACTATCACACCGAGCAAGATACCTTGGATAAATTAAACTTAGACAAAATGGCTCAAGTGATCGATGGTTTGGTGAAAACCATCTTAAATTTGAAATAGCATGTCTTTAAACACATGACATAAAAAACGCAGCCCCGAAAGCCTGTGGACTGCGATAAAAGGTCATCTACCTGGAGATGTAGATGACCATCCTGTTCCAATGATCATCACGCTTTTAGACGTGATTGGAACCAATAAAGAAACATACAACGCGTATATCTCTCTACTATATATGTGGGATAGAGGGCGATATTTCAAGTAATAGCATTCAAATTTTGTAAGACTTTCTTATTGACTATTCTTAATCTTGATGTCGAATTTGAAATAGTAATCCAATCAAAAGTTGTAGCTGTTGTCTTGAGTCTTGTCATAGCGAAGGATTTGAATGAAATTTTTCGAATATTTAGTTGAAAGCATGAATGAAAAAAAGCCCTGTCGAAACAGGGCTTTTTTCTTTTATTGCGAGTTGCTAGCGCTTAGTGACGAGCAGCTTTTCCACCTTCAGTTGCTTTGACAATCGGTGTCTTTGCAAGAGGTTTAGGCATATCAACTAAGGCTAGAGGTAAAATCTCATCAATCGATTTCACTGGTTTAATTTCTAGACCTTCTTTGACATTGTCTGGAATCTCAGTCAAGTCACGAACGTTATCTTGTGGGATAAAGACAAGCTTAATGCCACCACGGTGAGCAGCGAGAAGTTTCTCTTTTAAACCACCAATGCGCATTGCACGGCCACCCAGACTGGTTTCACCAGTCATTGCGATATCTGGACGAATTGCAATGCCTGTAAAAGCTGAAACAAGAGCGGTAGTTAGGGCTAAACCAGCAGATGGACCATCTTTCGGTGTTGCACCTTCTGGTAAATGCACATGCACATCTGTTTCTTCAAAGCGAATCGCTTCAATACCCAGTTCATCTGCACGGGTACGTACAACGGTCATCGCTGTTGTGATCGATTCTTTCATGACATCGCCAAGAGAACCGGTGGTAATGAACTTGCCTTTACCTTTCACTGCTGCAACTTCAATTGTTAGTAGTTCACCACCAACAGATGTCCACGCCAAGCCGTTTACACGACCCACTTCAGCTTCTTCTTCGGCCATACCGAAGTCGAATTTGTGTGGACCTAAGTAGTCAGGAAGATTTTTCGAATTCACTTCAATTTGAAGATTTTTCGCTTTCTTGCTCACTGCTTCTTTTACCACTTTACGTGCAATTTTAGACACTTCACGTTCTAAGCTACGGACACCGGCTTCACGTGTATAACGTTGTACGATATCGCGGATGGCTTCTTCGTGAACGGTTAATTCTTTCGCACGTAGACCGTTGTTCTTGATGGCTTTTGGAACAAGGTAACGTTCAGCAATATTCACTTTTTCATCTTCGGTATAACCCGGTAGACGAATCACTTCCATACGGTCAAGCAAAGCTTCTGGAATATTCATGCTGTTTGCAGTGCAGATGAACATCACTTCAGAAAGGTCTAGATCAAGATCTAAATAGTGATCATTGAACTTACTGTTTTGTGATGGATCGAGGACTTCAAGCAATGCTGAAGCAGGGTCACCACGGTAGTCTTGCGCCATCTTGTCGATTTCATCGAGTAAGAACAGTGGGTTCTTTACGCCAACTTTTGTCAAAGACTGCACAATTTTACCGGGCATCGCACCGATATATGTACGACGGTGACCACGAATTTCAGCTTCGTCACGCACGCCGCCAAGCGCCATACGGACAAATTCACGACCAGTCGCTTTGGCAACAGATTCACCGAGTGAAGTTTTACCAACACCTGGAGGACCAACTAAGCACAGGATTGGACCACGAAGTTTTTTCACACGTGATTGAACAGCAAGGTATTCCACGATGCGGTCTTTCACGTCGTCTAAACCATAGTGATCGGCATCAAGAATATCTTGAGCTTTCGCAAGGTTAATGCTGACTTTGCTGGCTTTGTTCCAAGGCGTATCTAAAATAACTTCTAGGTAGTTACGCACGACAGCAGCTTCGCTTGAAGCAGGTTGCATCGCTTTTAGCTTGCGGAACTCATTTTCAGCTTTTTTACGTACATGTTCAGGTAAATCGGCTTCAGCTAGACGTTTTTCAATTTCTGCAACGTCATCTTCAGCACCGCCATTCATGTCAGAAAGTTCGCGTTGAATGACCTTCATTTTTTCATTTAAGAAGTATTCACGCTGATTCTTTTCCATTTGGCGTTTTACAGAATCATGTAAGGTTTGCTCAATTTGCTGTTCTTCTGACTGTTGTAATAAGTAGGTCATGAGTTCAGCTAAATGTGCTTCAAATTCATCATGCTCTAAGAATTTTTGTTTGACATCAATATTCAAAGGCACGCGTGTTGCTACGAAGAATAATAATTGCAGTAAATCATCAATTTTATTGGCTGCTGCAATCAATTCACGTGCATTACGCAGTTTTGCTTCTGCATATTGAGCAAATAAGGTACGTAATTCTTCGACACGGTTATTCTGAGTTTCTGAGTCTACAGAAACCGTCATTGGGCTTAATGAATGCTCGGCAGTCAGGTAATCATCGGCATCGATAATTTTTTCTAGCTTGGCACGATATAAGCCTTCAATCAGTACTTTTATACAGTTTTCATCATTCTCATGATTCACAACTTGCACAATCTTCGCGACAGTACCGTATTGATATAAATTGTCGTGATCAATTTCTTCTGTAAGCGAATCTTTTTGTGCAACTACGAATACAAGATTGTCACTGTCACGTGCGACATTGACTGCATTGATCGACTTTTCGCGACCCACAAACAGTGCAATTTGCATGTGAGGATATACAACCACATCTCGTAGCGCTAAAAGCGGTAATACGCTCGGAATTGTAGTTTCCAAGCTTTCTTCATTCATAATAATCTCAGACATGGGCACTCCTAATGAGTGACAACGGTGTTGCCATGTTTTTTATAGTGATGTGTATTTTTTAAATTACAAGGGTCATGCCAATTAAAATGTATAAAAAATGACTAAATATGTGATTTTTAAGTGTAACTCAGCGTCAAAAATATCAAATTAACGTTTGAAACTTAAAGTTTGAGATGGGCTGATAAAGCCATCTAGCGGTTGATCCCATGCTTCTCGGACTAAGGGGTCTTGGATGAGTTGAAAATCGTGACCAAGTCCTAAACGGTAGGGTATAGAGTGAGCTGTTGCTAATGTTTTATCGTAGAAGCCACCCCCCATGCCAATACGTGTGCCGTACTTGTCGCAAGCGAGCAAGGGCATGATTAAAAGGTCAAGATGAGAAACATGCTTCCCACGACTCGCCATAGGCTCTTTCATGCCGAGTGGGTGATGAGAAAAACGTTTGTTGATGTATTGATGTCGTGAGATTTCAACCCAAACCAGTTGCTGATTCATGTTGCAAATCATGGGTAAATACACTTTTTTTTGATGAGTAAAACAGTAGTGGATGAGCTGTTTAGTGTGAATTTCACCGAATGCATGTAAATACACGCCTATATGCTGACTGCGCTGAAAATGACTGAGTCGGATTAAACGCTGTAGGACCTGTTGTTCAGCTTGTCGTTGGGCCCATAGGTGTAGGCTACGACGCTGCTTGCGGAGTTGTTTGCGAAGGCTGGTGGTGCTCAAAGTCATGATTCATTTCAAAGTAGCACAAAATTCTCAAGGCATTTTAACGTGTTCAAGCTTAAAAGTCCGAAAAAATAGGTTTTATCTTTTCTTGTAAAAGCGTCCTTAAGAAGCGGTCTGCTCAATGAATGTGTATCTATTTTCCCCCCTCTAATCTTGTTTAAGCCAATGATTTCATAGTTTGAATTTTTGGCTTATTTCGATAGATCAGTAGATGTGCATAGGGAAGCGTAAATTTTACTTAAAAAACAGAAATAAGGAATTAAAAAAAGCAGGGCATAACCCTGCAAATAGAGTGAGACAGCCTTTATTTAAGGCAAAAGGATAATTAACCAAGTAAAAAAAATAATTGCTAAAGCGACAAATTGAGCTGCACTTCCCATATCTTTGGCAATTTTAGAAAGTGGATGCTTGTCTAAAGATACCCGGTCGACCACGGCTTCAATGGCAGAGTTGAATAACTCAACAATCAAGGCAAATAAACACACCACCACCATAAGCGCATGTTCAGCACGACTGACATCGAGAAAACAACTGGTGGGAATAAGCACCATATTCATCCAGACAATTTGTCGAAATGCAGCTTCATTTTGATAAGCAGCTTTGAATCCATCGAGGGAATATTGCGTTGCATTTAAAATTCGTTTAAGTCCAGATTTACCTTTAAACGGGGAAATTTCACTCATAGCACTGTACAGACGTATAGATTTAAAAACTGGCGAAAATATAACATGCCAAGCTTAAAGTTTTCTTGCATTCAGTTTTTATTTTATTGGGCCTAAAAATTTAAGGGGATTTACATAAGCCTGTATCAAGTTAGTGCTATGTTTATTCATTATTAGACTTAAAATCTGCCTGAATTTCAGGCACAATACAGGCGTTTAAATTTTTTAATTTTGAAGCCTTTGCTTCATTGCATGAAATAATAAAAGTGATATAGGTCAACAATGAAATACTTTAGTTTTGCTGTGCTTGCAGCAACACTTTTAACCAGCCAGGTTGTCAGTGCAGAGCCGGCAGTTATTCAAACGGAAATCAAAACGAATGTGACTCAGCCCATGGGATTTTATCCTTTCCAAGTGGGTGCGTATAAAGTCATTGCTTTAAAAGATGGGACACTCGAATTAAGTCCTGATTTATTTAAACAAAATTTAACACCAGAAGAAGTTCGCGCTTTATTCCAAAAGCTTGCTGTTGATCAGAGCAAAGGTATACAAACCAGTGTCAATGCCTACCTGATTGATGATGGACAAGGCGGTATCAGTCTTGTTGATAGTGGTGCAGCCAGTTGTTTTGGACCGAACTTAGGTTCTATTGCACAAAATATTGAAGCAGCTGGCTATAAGCTTAATCGTGTACGCAGTGTTTTCTTAACTCATTTACATCCTGATCATGCATGTGGCATTGCGAAACAAGGTAAGGCTGTGTTTCCAAATGCAACGGTCTACGTCAATGAACAAGAAAGTCAGTATTGGTTAAGTGAAAGCACCGTCAACACTTTAGCTACCGAAAAACGTGAAGGTTATTTAGCGACCGTTGTGAAAATTAAAGCTGCGATTGCGCCATATCAAACCATGCGGAGTTTTAAGACCTTTAGCGTTGGTTCGGTGATTAATGGTTTAGAGGTTTTACCGAGTGTTGGACATACACCGGGGCATTATTCTTTTATCTTAAAATCACAAGCTAAAAGTTTTGCTATCCTCGGCGATGTGGTTCATTCCTATCATTTACAGTTTGAACAACCAAAGTTATCTGTCGATTTTGATGTCGATCCGGTCAAAGCCAGTGAAACTCGTTTAGCAATTTTTAAACGTTTTGCTCAAGAGCAAACCTTCGTTGCATTTGCACATTTACCATTTCCGGGTATTGGTAAAATTAGTGAAATGAATGATGGTCAGTTCCGTTGGAACCCGCTAAATTTAGCTCCGACAGCTCCGACAGCTCCGACAGCTCCGACAGCTCCGACAGCTCCGACAGCTCCGACAGCTCCGACAGCTCCGACAGCTCCGACAGCTCCGACAGCTCCGACAGCTCCGACAGCTCCGACAGCTCCGACAG
>NZ_VPAM01000065.1:0-5228 GCF_013419215.1 Acinetobacter sp. YH12096
ATTATTTAAAATTTTTCCAAGAAAACAATATGCTGATTTGGTATTACGTCTAGAAGAAAGATAAAAATCAATGGTATCGCCACGTTGATCGACTGCACGATACAGATAAGACCATCGTCCATTCACTTTTACATAGGTTTCATCAATATGCCACGAGCTCAGATCTGTAGGATTACGCCAATACCAGCGTAAACGTTTTTCTATTTCAGGAGCATAACGTTGAACCCAACGGTAAATAGTCGTGTGATCAACATTCACACCCCGTTCGGCCAGCATTTCCTGCAGTTCACGATAGCTAATGCCATATTTACAATACCAGCGCACAGCCCAAAGAATGATTTCGCCCTGAAAATGCCGACCATGGAAAGGATTCATATGCTGCACCTTTAGCTAAAACAGTCTTCAGCTTACCATTCGTGGTTATTTGCAACAGTGCCCCTTAAAATTTCCTGGTAGAGCACAACAGCAGGAATCCATTCAGGATGAGCTGCGTTTACACGTTTGAGTAAATAGGGTTTATATGGATCAAGAATACTTGTTCTAGGTTGTGTACGCCGATACTGAGGTGTTTCCTTCTGCCGTAAATATTTACGTACGGTATTTCGGGACACCCCCAGTTCACGACTAATGGCTTTAATAGATTTACCTTGCTGATGAAGTATTTGGATTGTCACTGCTTGCTCCAAAGTTAACATGTTGAGCAGTCCAAAATGACCGCTATATTAACCAAGGGGGTCAGTTTTTAAATGCCGGTACGGTTCATCCATATATGTATGACAGTTCTCAATAATGAGGCAGTTGTATACCTCTTGAGAAGAGGAACTTCTTATACCTTGAATTTGAATTATTAGACAAAATTATGACTTTTAATTTTCTGTGTAATGAAGCTTTGTATTTCTTAATATTTACCCTGAAGCCGAAGTCCTTCGACTACGTTTAATACAGTAGCTAATCCCTGAGTAGTCTGAATCTGTTTTATCGGAATGCCTTTGGTTAGCTTATTTGGTGACTTCATAAAATGCTGCATCCATTTAGCCTCTCCACCTGTTAGAGCATCTAGTGATATCGCAATACGAATTAAAATAATTGCGAGTTCTCCCTGACTTGAATCGGGATCTAACTCAAGCGAATTTAAAGTTTCCACTGAATCTAAATTGAGAACGATAGCAAGCTGGCTCTGTGTCAAACCAAGTTGATTTGCAGATGATAAAACAGCTTTAGCTAATACCTTTTTTTGTTTTGCAATTTTTTCTGGTGTTTTATGCATGACTGATCTCTGTTTCAGACGTTGCTGATATCTAGAGTTTATACTATTTGATTATCGTTTCTCAGAGTTAAAATTTTTATTACAAACAGCTTAAGGATGAGAAACTATCATGAGATACATCAGTAACTTGAATACCCCAAGTGCTTTTGCATCTTTACCCTTGAAGCAGAACTTAATTCGCCTTTCATTTTCATTCAGGCTGAAGTTTTCTGGCCGTAATGTTAAATCCTGTAATGTCTTTTTGAGCTCTGTCTTGCTCTGCTGAGAGAGTTCTAAATGAAGATATTTTTTGGGAAATAAGCTATGAATAAAAGAAAGAAGTTTCTTCAGTTGCCGTTTTTCATTCAGTTCAAAAATTAACTGGGCTGAATTGGGCTGAACTTTTTCAAGATAAATTGAGTAGATCGTATGAAGCTGTTTTTTATATTTACTTTGTACATTTGCATAACGCTCCTGGACATGGTGAATGACCTTTTTCTCCTCGTGATTGGTTGGCAACATGGTAACTAATGCAGCAGGAGTTTTCCTTAAAAAATCTGTGGTAAATAACTTCGATGATTTTTTTTGGTTTACACAGGAGGTTTTTAAATGCACGGCTCTGGCACGTAATTTTTGCGCGATTTGCAAAGGAATGGCTTCAGGTAACAGAAGGTCTTGTTCTTTTTCTACTGCAAGAATGTGATGCAATAGTTCAAAAGTCATCTCTGAGTCATGAGCTCCTAGCATCAGTGAATCAGGCGATTTCTGTTGTTCTGGTTTATATTGATGATCATGTTGCCTGTAACGGTCTTTAGTGAGTTGATCAAATAAAAACTGTTTGATCGCCCGTTGCTGAACAGGATATTTAATAGCATCATCATGTTTCAGAATATTAAAATAGGCTTCTTTAGGAAGTGGGCTGTGCATTTGATTCAGCTGGTAGCTAATTGCCAGATGCATTAAATGCAGATAGCTTGAACAGGTCGTGTCAGGGGTTAGGTGCCCGGCAAAATGAGAAAGTGCATACCAGGTTTGCTGAGTATTTCTGTTTCGCAACAATGCATAACGGATACGTAATTGCTCATGTGGGCTATAGTCAGTAAATGCATCTGAAAGTGTTGAGTTTTTTAAAATCAGGTAAAGATGATTAAATGCAGAATGGCGCAGACTATGGTAAGTAAAATTGTGTTCTCCAAAAACTGGCTGGATCAATTGTTTCAATAGGGAATTCACTTCATTTTCATGAGTTTCTTCTAAGGACTGTTTTAAAAACAGCGGTTGTGCAACTGATTTTCCTTGTTCTTTTAGCAGACGTTTTCTATTCTGACTATATGTTTTAAATGCATGTAATTCGTCGGCTTTAAGTAGATGATGCAGGGGAATCTTGCGGTAAGCTGAGTAGCTTTTTTGATTTTTATTGCGATTGTTGCGAATAGTGATTATCACAGCATCTTCACTAATAAATAGATCACGTACGAAGATATTCAATGTTTCATTGATCCGTAGTCCGACTCTGAACCCCAAAATAAAAATCAGTTTAAATATATTTTTATCCTGAATCGAAATATTTTGAGTATTTTCGAGCTGCTCTAGCATGTGGTGAAAAATATGGGGCGAGATCAATGCGGTTCTGCAGATTTTTACCTGGATTAAATTATCCAGATCAACAGTGGGTGCGTTAAAAAATAAGGTCTGTTTGTGATGAAACTCCTGTAGACGTTTTTGTAGAGTTGCTCTAGTTGTTTCTTTCTTTAATAGAAGCATTTCTCCATACAGATCTTCAAAATCAGCATCTGAAAATGATGAAATATCTTTGTCTTGCGTTGCCTGCAGCCAATGGACTGCAAACTGTGAAAACATGGTCTTCAGAGAACTTTGCTTGAGCGGCTGAAAATCTGCACGTATAAGCTTGCGCTTAAATCGTTGCTGCTGCTGAATAATATGATTGAGAAGGTCCAGTTGAGGTTCCGTTAATTTTGAGCGTAGAATGCTCCACAGCAGCAAACGTTCCAAGGCTGGAGATTGTTCTTTAGCATATAATTCTATGAGTTGATCGCTATAGTTTTTTGCACGAATAGCTTGACGTATTTCTACTAAAATATCGGCTATATCTAATGCAATAGTGACTGTAGACTGGTTCTGAGGGTTCTCATAAACTTTCTGAATCGTATGGGTAGGCGTGGGTTCAGGCTGAAGAAAATAAGCTGCTAATTGTTTTTCAAGAGGACTGGAACTATAAATTTCATTTTTTAAGATACAAATGGACATTTGATCCAGCCCGCTGTTTTTCAGGAACTGTGTATAGTAAAAACCGTATTTTAACAGGTCTTTACAACGCACCTTTTCCTCAGGGAAGCATTCAATAATACAAGCGTTAATCAGATGTTCTGCATCTTCAATATCCGAAAATAAATCAAATTTTTGATGTTTTAGTCTGTAGATCCAGCATTTCACAATGTCGTGTAGCACAAACGTTTTTGTATAGCTGACTGAAAAATCAGGGTCATTTATACGCTGATTACCGAAATTCCGGTTCGGGATTTCGAGTGTTACCATATGATTTAGGTTTAAAAAACTTTGAAATTTCTTTGTTTTTAAAATGATTTTTAAAAAAAATTGCAATTCGGCATGGTTATAAATGCCATTAAATAATATTGAACTGATCAAACAAAAGCCAAGAGATTGGGTGGGACTGAAGTCATTTCGTTTTGTCCAGTAAGCAATCATATTTTGGGCAAATTGAGTAACTTTTTTACCATGTTTTAAGGTTTCAATATTTTGTAGTGGCAGAGACCTTTCGTACCTTACGGGAGCGGCAGGCACTGGATAGTACTGATTCGATGAAAGATTAAAGCGCTTGATATATTTAGCAAATTCTATACGTGCCATCTGATAGCTACGGATGTTTGACTTACAGTGTTCTAAAAGCTGATTATCAACTTGACGACAAATTTCCGAATAGTTCTCAGGCGTCAGTTCTATACATTTCTCACTAAACAAGTTCAGAAGAAAGGCTTTGTTTTTTCTATGCTTTTTTATTCTTTTGAGGGAGTGTGGGTGTTTACTCATTCAATCAGGAATCCGTTAAATGTAGACATACTTTTAAGCTTTAAGAGTCCGACCAGCTTGTCTTGCGCTGCTCGAATGTGATCGTAATCGGTTGCCTGAAAACCCGAATAGCGGTCAAAAAGTTCCTGCATGGGCCCATCGTGACCAAAGATGCCATTCAGCATATCTTCATCGCAGTGCTGTGCAAAAAAATAGCGAGCGAAATGGCGAGTCCAATTGCGCTGAAGAGCTATTTCTGTGCAGTATTTTTGAATATCAGAAAGTTCTAAATTTCGGATATATCCTTGTGGATCGTAAAATAATAGAAAGGGGCGTTCACCCTCGAAGACCTCATGGATTGCTTGTACTTGTTCATTGGACAGATAGGCCTTTGTGAGGTGGAGAAAGTATTTTAAATATTTTAGGTAATGCTGTATTTCATCACGAAGATAATCGTTAAATGGTAGATATCGTCCAATGGTGCCCGAATAACGCTGCTCTTTATCTGCAACAGCCATCAATTGGTTATCAAGGTCAATATAATCCAGATTGGGAGGGAAGGACTCACTCGGCCGTGCTGACGTTATCAGCATGCAAATATGCCACAGCCAGATTGAATAATGATTTAACGTCTGAAAGGGATTTGGATGTTCCCGCACTCGTTGGTCAAGCTGGTGAAAAAATGATTTAACAAATGGTAGATTAGGTGTCTGCTGACTACCAAAAGAATGCGGGTTACTGAATTCTTCAAGATATTCAGTTTCCAGCTGAGGAACAGTCAAAGTTAGAATTTGAGTATAAATATTAAGGGGCTTAGGAAGTTAAGCATATTAAAAAGTATGGTAACTTCCTTATATGAAAGCAAAAAATAGATACTATTCCCATTCAAGAATCGCAGAAGCAAAATTCAGGCAAATTATTCGCTTTTTTGCCA
>NZ_VPAM01000066.1:0-4889 GCF_013419215.1 Acinetobacter sp. YH12096
ACAAGAAGATGTTTTATTTGCATCTTAAAGAAACGGAATATCGCTTCAATCATCGCCATGGTAATTTATACCTCGATTTGCTTAAAATACTCCGTAACAACCCTCTTTAACTTCCTAAGCCCCAAATTTAAATTGAGAAATCCATAGCTCATATCAATTTTTTAGATGCATATATCAATTAAAAAGTCATTGAAATGAATTAATTTCATCCAATTTGGTCATGTTGAGCTAGTCCTAAACGCATTCTCGATGTAACATATTGCGTCTTTAAATTTAACTGTGATAGGACTTATGCGCGAGTACGCTGTATTTACCTCGGAATCTGTAAGCGAAGGCCATCCGGATAAAATGGCTGACCAAATCAGTGATGCTATTTTGGATGCAATCTTAAAAGAAGACCCATATGCACGGGTTGCTTGTGAAACGCTTGTAAAAACGGGTGCGGTTGTACTTGCCGGTGAAATCACAACAACTGCAAATGTTGACTTTGAAGCGATTGTTCGTAATACCGTAAATGGTATCGGATACCACCATTCAGATCTTGGCTTTGATGGTTCAACTTGTGCCGTGATCAACATGATCGGTAAACAATCACCTGAAATTGCTCAGGGTGTTGACCGTCAAAAACCAGAAGATCAAGGTGCGGGCGACCAAGGTTTAATGTTTGGTTATGCAAGCCGTGAAACTGATGTGCTTATGCCAGCACCTATTTCATATGCGCATCGCTTAATGGAAAAACAAGCTGAACTACGTAAACAAGGCAAACTTGCTTGGTTACGTCCTGATGCAAAAAGCCAAGTAACATTTGCTTATGAAAATGGCATGCCAGTTCGCTTAGACGCAGTTGTACTTTCAACTCAGCACGATCCAAAAATTACTCAAGCTCAATTGAAAGAAGCGGTAATTGAAGAAATTGTGAAAAAAGTGATTCCTGCTGAAATGTTCCATGCAGACACTAAATTCCATATCAACCCAACAGGTATGTTCGTGATTGGAGGCCCTGTAGGTGACTGTGGTTTAACAGGCCGTAAAATCATTGTAGATACTTACGGTGGTATGGCTCGTCACGGTGGTGGTGCGTTCTCTGGTAAAGATCCATCAAAAGTTGACCGTTCTGCTGCTTATGCAGGTCGTTATGTTGCTAAAAACATTGTGGCTGCTGGTCTAGCTGACAAATGTGAAATTCAAGTGTCTTATGCGATTGGTGTTGCAGAACCAACATCTATCTCGATCAACACATTCAATACTGCAAAAGTATCTGAAGATTTGATTATTGCACTTGTACGTGAACACTTTGACTTACGTCCATACGGTATTACTCGTATGTTGAACTTGATCCAACCGATGTACCAACAAACTGCTGCGTATGGTCACTTTGGTCGTGAAGGTTCTGATACCGCATTCACATGGGAAAAAACTGACAAAGTGGAAGCGCTTAAAGCATCTGCTGGTCTTTAATCTTAATAGATTAATTTCTCAAAAAAGCCTGCATTAATTGCAGGCTTTTTTATGCCCCATATGTCCATAACTAAAACATCTAGGATAAAAATAACTAGTGTAAAAAATATTGACTAAAATTTACGCCTAGCTTATTCATAAAACACCAAAATAATTTAAGAACAATATCATGCCCTTTCCATTAGACTTAAAATTTATTACTGCAACTGAAGAACAATTAGGATTTAAGTTTCCAGAAAAATATAAAGCCAAAATGCAAATTGAAAATGGTGGCGAATTCGGCATTAGCTTTTCTAGTGCGGATGAATTTGAAGATGGTGATGATATCGAAGCATGGTGGCTCTTCCCCTTCCAGGACACCAGCGATGTGAAAAGAATAAAACGTACAACGAATCATCTAGCCGCAGAACATCAATCCATCAGTGAAATCGAAGACTTCCCTGAAAACAGCATTGCTATTGCACATAACGGTGATGGCGATTATTTATTGATGCGTACAGTAGACAATTCACAATTGGGGGAAGAAATATATTTATGGCGCCATGAAGACAGTGAATTTATCTATCTACTTGTGACTTCAATTGAAGAGTTATTTAGACAAAACTCTTAACGCTATAAGTAGATATAAAGGCTTTTAAACTACAAAATAATCTGAATAAAATTACACTAAATCAACAATTTTTGATCGATTTTTGAATATTTTTTCAGCTAATATAAATTCAGCCCATGCTACGGGCATAACAAAAAAAGGAAAGATCAAAATGAATAAATTACTTGTTGCTTTAGGTTTGGCTGCAACTGTTGCACTTGTTGGCTGTAATAAAGACAAAGCGCCAGAAACAGGTGCAACAACTGGTGAACACCTAGAAAACGCTGCTGACCAAGCAGGCCATGACATTGCTGATGCAACTTCAGAAGCAGCAACTGCGACAGCTACTGCTGTAGATAATGCTGCAACTGCAACTGCGACAGCAGCTGATAATGCAGCAGAAAATGCTGAAGCTGCTGCACACAATGCAAAAGAAGCAGCTAAAGACGCGACTGCTGCAACAGCAGGTGCTGTTGAACAAGGTGCAGCAAACGTGAAAGAAAAAGCTCAGCAATAAGCATTCTATAAAAAAAGCACCTTCGGGTGCTTTTTTTATATTTGTCTTTTGTTCAGCGTGTTGTTTCAATCCATTTTTAACTTGAAATTTAACTGACGTCAGGTCAATCTTATGACGTCATATAAATAACAAATTTAGAGAAAAGAATGTCTTATTCACATCATACCGAAAAACATTTTATGGAACGTACAGGTTGGCTACGTGCATCTGTACTCGGTGCAAATGATGGCATTATTTCCGTCACCAGTTTAATTATGGGCATGGCCGCAAGTGGTGCTTCTAGCCATACCTTACTCATTACCTGTATTGCAGGACTCATCTCTGGTGCAACCTCTATGGCGGCGGGCGAATATATCTCTGTGAAATCTCAAGAAGACGTCGAAAAAGCAGATCTTCACATGGAGCATAAAGAACTACAAAAGAACCCTGAGCTAGAACTTAAAGAACTTACCCAAATTTATATTCAACGTGGTTTAGAACCACAACTGGCCCATGAAGTCGCAGTCCAATTGACGGCCCATGATGCACTAGAGGCCCATGCACGAGATGAAATTGGAATCCATGACAATACCGCAGCAAAACCCGTTCAAGCAGCACTCTCATCGGCTTTAGCATTTTCAATTGGTGCACTATTTCCGATGGTTGCGATCTTGATCAGTGCTGACATGCATATTGAAAAAACTGTTATGGCCGTTGGCGTGATTTCCCTAGCACTCCTCGGTGCCTTGGCCAGTTATGCAGCTGGCACTTCTATGTTGAAAGGCAGTCTACGTGTTGCACTCTGGGGCATTGCAGCCATGCTATTTTCAAGTTGGATTGGTTCTTTATTTAATGTAAATCCAGTTTAATGTTTCTTTTATCAGTTTTACAAATATTGAAAATCAATTATTCACAGCAATGATTGTGTGAATTCCAAACAATATTAATTTTTACAATATATAAAAACCGTAAAATAGAGGTACATTTTTTAAGCTTTTTTCTCCATGTCTGTTATTGCTACGCCAGCCAATCGATCCAATGTATCGATTTGGGTGGCTTTTGTTTTATTAATTTTAGGCACCTTTGGTGCTTATCTGGTTGTAGGCGTTAACCAAGCATTGCTATTTTTAATTGGCGGTGCTTTGGGTATGACCCTTTATCACGCATCTTTTGGTTTTACCTCAAGTTGGCGTGTCTTTATTAAAGAGCGTCGTGGTCGTGGCTTGCGTGCACAAATGATCATGTTGGCTTTGGCTGTACTGCTCTTCTTCCCTGCTTTAGGTGCGGGTGAATTATTTGGCAACCCAGTCAAAGGTAACGTTAATCCTGTTTCAATGTCCGTGATGATCGGTGCCTTTATTTTTGGTATTGGTATGCAAGTCGGCGGAGGCTGTGCATCAGGTACACTGTACACTGTACACTGTGGGCGCTGGTAGCGCACGTATGATTGTAACGTTGATCTTTTTCTGTACAGGTTCACTGATTGCAACTTCACATATTCAATGGTGGTTTGACCTTCCCCACTTTGAGCCGATTTCTTTAGTCAAAAGCTTTGGTGTAGTTCCTGCACTGGCATTAAACTTTGTAGTTTTTGCAATCATTGCAGCAGCAACAGTTTACTTTGAAAAGAAACGCCATGGTCAGCTTGAAGTTGAGCCGCAAGCTAACCAACACGGCTGGAAACGCTTTCTACGTGGTCCATGGCCATTGGTTTGGGGCGGAATTATCCTGACTTTACTAAACTTTGCCACACTCGCACTTGCAGGCCGTCCTTGGGGCGTGACCTCTGCCTTAGCCGTTTGGGCAGCAAAATCAGCAAGTATCATGGGGATCGATGTTGCATCTTGGGCATATTGGCAGCAACCTGCGAATGCCAAAGCACTCACCGAATCATTATGGTTTGATATCACGTCGATGATGAATTTCGGCATCATGCTCGGTGCATTACTCGCAGCGAGCCTAGCAGGCAAATTTGCACCGAACTTTAATATCCCAAAACGCTCACTGCTAGCGGCTGTGATCGGTGGTTTGATGTTGGGTTACGGCGCACGTTTAGCATACGGCTGTAACATTGGTGCGTATTTCAGCGGTATTGCTTCAGGTAGTTTACACGGTTGGTTATGGTTAGTATTTGCCTTCATTGGGAACGGTATCGGCGTCAAATTACGCCCAATCTTCTTCCCCGGCGAACGTCCACAACCTGAAAAACTAACAGGTTGCTAGGGTCTGTTGACATTTGTTGATTAAAAAAATAGCGAGATAGTAAAATTAAATCGCCAAACCCAATTTTACACTCGCTATGCCTCGAACAATGCTAAATGATCAACACTGGTCCAAGTTACTTGC
>NZ_VPAM01000067.1:0-4595 GCF_013419215.1 Acinetobacter sp. YH12096
AGTTGGTCTAACACCTTGCAATGTTTGTCTTTTATACGTAATTTAAGGGTTTTCATGTACTTATATTAACAATCAAAACTCAAGGAAAATAGTCCTTAGTTAAATCAAACGACACTTCATGTCGTGTTGCTTATATCTCTGACCTGAAGGACAGAGTTTTACGCTCCATTTGATAAAATTTAACGGTTGTCTTTAAAGAGAAAACTCCATAATATTTTTATAAAATTATTTTTATTTTTTTCAATTTTATAAAAACTTTTATTAAATCAATATTTATAAGACACTTTAAACATGAAACAGATCTTCATCCTGCTCACTTTAGCCTTAAGCTCTCAGAGTTTTGCCCAACTGGTTCAACTCAATACCAGCCAATTTGAAATAGAATTTAACCTCTTACAGAAACAAAAAGGCTATAACAGCCAGATTAAGAGTAATGGCTACATCCACGAAAAATTTTTAGTCACTGGCAAATCGATCATTGATGAACGTGAGTCGGTCAAGATGACAGGCTATTACAAAGCAGATGATGGCCGTGATAAAATGTATTCAATTTCAGAATATCGTGTAGCTATGTTTTTGCACTCATGAACTTTGAAGCAGACGGTCAAATGACTGTACTGACCAGTGAGAGTGATTATGCCTTTGACTATGAAGATCCCACTCCAAGAGACCGTGAGTTTAGTAAAGTCCTCAAAAATGCCTGCAAACACGCCTCACTTAAATGATCGGACCCATGCGGCATCGGATCAGTTAAGCACTGCGAAACACGAAATAGACACACCCAAAAAGGCATAAACCTGCCCACAAATAGTCCAATTTAAAGGGCTGTTTAAAAAGGAAAATCATAAATGGAACGAAGACCAATAGCGTCACGACTTCTTGTGTGATTTTCATTTGACCCAAAGACCACCCATGTTTGGCCAACAATCGCGTTGCTGGGATCATAAAACTATATTCGAGTAACGCGATCGCCCATCCAAATAAAATCGCTTGCCAAAGCGGCGCATCATGTAAAAACTTCAAATGCCCATACCAGGCCAAAGTCATAAAACAGTTGGAAATAATCAATAAAAACAGGGCAAGTGACATAAGCAATCAAGATCGCAAAAAATTGCGCTTATTGTACGTTTTTCATCACAATTTCGCGCCTATTTTCCGTGTTTTTATCATTAAGAAAATCACACACATTTGATCAGTTACGAGCTCAATCTTTTTGTACGATCTCATACAAAAAAATCTATCTTTTCGCTAAGACCCTTGCTATGGTTGCTCTCAAATGAAATTAACTTTTTCAACCAAATCTATAATGACAACACCACAATAACAAAGTGATGTGTCGGTAAAAGCAGTGGAGTTAGAACGAATGCATCTGCATATCTTGGGTATTTGTGGCACCTTTATGGGTTCATTGGCGCTCTTGGCGCGCGATTTAGGACATAAGGTCACGGGTTCAGACCAAAACGTTTACCCACCAATGTCTACCCAATTGGAAAATGCAGGCATTACCTTAATGCAAGGCTATGACCGTAGCCATCTTCAACCACATCCAGATCTCGTGATTGTCGGCAATGCTATGAAACGTGGTATTGATGCTGTGGAATACATGTTGAACGAAGGCCTGCCTTATATTTCTGGCCCACAGTTCCTTGCAGACCACGTCCTACAAGGCAAACATGTGTTAGGTGTTGCAGGCACACATGGTAAAACCACAACCACAACCATGCTGGCGTGGGTGCTCGATCAAGCAGGTTTAAATCCAGGCTTCTTGATTGGCGGCGTACCTTTAGGCTTTAGTGAAAGTGCACGTTTAGGCGGTGGTCAATATTTCTGTGTAGAAGCCGATGAATATGATTCGGCATTTTTCGACAAACGTTCTAAGTTTGTGCATTACCATCCTAAAACAGCGATTTTAAATAACCTTGAATTTGATCATGCCGACATCTTCGATGACTTGGCTGCGATTCAAAAGCAATTCCATCATCTAGTGCGTACTATTCCAAGTGAAGGCCGTATCATTGCGCCCATCACTGAAACAAATATTGATGAAGTCTTGGAAATGGGCTGCTGGACACCTGTGGTGCGTACATCTTTAGATGCCAATGACAAATCTGAATTGTATGCAGAACAATTGTCTGCTGACGGTTCACATTTCAAAGTGCTACAGCATGGTGTCGTGAAAGGCGAAGTCAAATGGAATATGACTGGGCAACACAGTGTAGCCAATGCTTTGGCAACCATTGCTGCGGCTGAACATGTCGGTGTTTCGATTGAAACGGCGTGTGAGGCACTTTCAAATTTTGGCGGTGTAAAACGTCGTATGGAGCTTTTGGGCACAATCCGTGGCATTGAAGTTTATGACGACTTTGCACATCACCCAACGGCGATTGATACCACACTGGAAGGTGCACGTAAGCGTCTCGGTGAGCGTAAATTGTGGGCAGTAATTGAACCGCGTTCGAACACTATGCGTATGGGTAGCCATAAAGATGGGCTTGCACATTCTGCACGCTTAGCAGATGAAGTGATTTGGTATCAACCTGAAGGTTTGGATTGGGATTTACAACCTGTGATTGAAGCTGCTGCGAATAAAGCTGTGGTGGCTCGTTCACTGGATGAGATCATTCAAACCATCGTAAGCGAGGCAGGCGAGGGCGATGCTGTGGTGATTATGTCGAATGGCGGTTTTGGTGGTTTACATCAGAAGTTGATCAGTGCATTAAAAGCCTAAACCCACTAGATAAAATAAAAAAAGCCCGCTGCGCGGGCTTTTTTTTTATTCACACTCAGCTTAAAAATAATGCTGATAGCCTCGGTTTTTATAGCCTGAATCCAGCTTAACCGGCTGTTCAACATTTTCTAATCTTAACAATGTCGTTAAAAACGCCTGAATTTGTTCCGTATTAAGCAGGTTTGGTTGAAAGCTTGAATGTCCAAAGCGCTGGAATAAACTGGCAATTTCACTATGTCGATTTACATATTTCATCGACCATTTTGAAAAATCGATTTGATCAATAGTTTGATCAGGATAACGCACAATATCCCGATGCCGCGTATCTTGCATAATATGCTGAAAAAGCTGTTCGAGTGCCGCTTGCTCACCTTGCAGGCATTGGAAGAACCGGCCTTCTGCATAGTACAGCACGCCAAAAATATTTTTTTCAGTATTAAAGCTGCGGGCTCTCACCAAAATATCACTTAAATCTTGTATTAAATCAAATTGTTGTTCTACACGTGTACTGGCATAACAGAGTTGTATCATTGTGTTTATTCTTAAAGTATTTGCACGATTTTAACGTAGAAAGTTCTACAGGATGAGTAAATATTTGTATATTTTTTAATCAAATGTGCTTTTTAACTTACAACAGAAAACCAAGATCACGTATACCGATATCACCTTCATTTTTTTAAACTTATACATATTAAAACAATGAAATTATTTCCATTTGAAGATGAATAAAGAGGCCGACCATGCTTAAAAATTTACTCATTTTTTTATCGATCACTTGTGTATATTTTGCTGCCTTGATCATACTGAATAATTTTGGCGTTTCAGATTTTTTTAATGTCGTGATTTGCTCATTTATTTTAGGAATAACACTGCGCACCGTGATTCCTCACTATCTTATTTATTTATTAATGATGATGACCATTGGCAGTATTTATTTCGTGCTGAATGATTTTGCTTTATTAAATATCATGTGTTTAAGCTTGGTTTTAGGAATATTGATCTGCTCGATTTTGTTACAATTGTGGCCACATATCGTCAAAACACCATCAACGGTGTTGAAACTCAAGCTCAATTGAGCACAAAGCAGTTTTTAAATTTTCATACTGATAAAACGCCCGCATCGCGGGCTTTTTTAGGCTTGAACATCGGCTAATGTCTTGTCTCGGCGAAACATCACCTCTACATAAGAACAGGTTGGGATAATTTTTAAGTGTTTGTCACGAGCAAATTCCACCAAATGATCCAATAACACACGAGCAACCCCTTGCCCGCGTAAGGAATCATCTACCCACGTGTGATTTGCCACAATGCTGTGTTCATCACGCCATAGATAACTCATTTCTGCGAGGCGTACACCCTCAGCATTTAACTGAAAAAATTCACCTTTTTGACCATTATCTTGATGTTGCATAGTCACTGTTTTTTCTTCCTTTTTATGAAAAAATACACCGTGTAACAAACGAGAAAGTGATTGGTACAGAACTTAAACGACCTATATTCAACTGTAGGTGATAATAAATCCGTACACCTTTCACATTAATTAAAAAACAATTAAATCACATTTGCCGGATATTTTTATTATGGACCTTTATATCATCGCCATCTTTGTATTACTGATTGCTGCAGCATGCTTGGTTGTATCGCTGTATAAATCACGATCTTAATTCAACTTCACAACTAGATTTCAAATAAAAACAGCCTGATTGCAATACGATCAGGCTGTTTTTATTTATCCAAATGATTAGGGTCTGTTGACATTTGTTGATTAAAAAAATAGCGAGATAGTAAAATTAAATCGCCAAACCCAATTTTACACTCGCTATGCCTCGAACAATGCTAAATGATCAACACTGGTCCAAGTTACTTG
>NZ_VPAM01000068.1:0-4587 GCF_013419215.1 Acinetobacter sp. YH12096
GCATGTTCCGCGTCCTTGCAATACTGTGTTTACATACAGTCTATCGCTTAGCGGAAAGTTCTTTTACCCTCAGCCGAAATGCCTGCCGTTGCTAGACATTGCCAGCCAGTGCCCGTCACTCCCACTCAAATGTTAATAGGCCGCCTCTATGAAGGGGGCTGTTTTCGGGGTCGATTTCCAGGGGTTCATTGACACTTGAGGGGCGGGCTATGCCTTCCCTCTTGGCGTCCAATCCGCCCCTTGGGGCGTCAAATCAAGTCCGCTTTGTTCGGGCTGGGGTTGAAGTTGAAGCTGGGAATCTCCCCCGGCTTATGGCTGGCTGATGGTACTGGTTTGGGTGTCGCTGGGGTGGCTTTCTTGGGGGCCGGTTGGGAGGATGCCGGCGGTCTTGCGGTGGCCTTTTCAGGCTCGCCTGGCGACCGAATCAGACTGTTCACATAGCTGATAAAAGCATCATATCCGAAGCTGATTTTCCCTTCATCGTGCAGCGTTTTCCAGATGGCTTTTACCGGCCAGCCATCGGTCAAAGCCTCTTTTATGTCGTCGCGCTGGGCCAGGAAAGCCGCCCGATTCTGTCCTGAACGGGTGGGCTTTTGGGTCTGCATTTGCGCTGCAATGCGCTCTGTAAGCCGTTTAGTCATGCCGATTCTACCGCCTTTTATATGTCGATTTATCCGCGATTTAATGCCGATTCTATCGCTATTAAAGCGATTGTAAGGCGACTAAAGCCAGATTGCACGCCTTATGCGTGGAATCGGCTTGTGTTTGTCGATAAAACGGGTTATAGCCGGTAAATGGTAGTGATGTTAAAGTGGTGGTGAAGCGGGCAGGATGTGTGAAGTAGGCCCACCATGCAAGCATGGTGTTCCTCTTCACTTCCCCTTATTCGCACCTGCGGCGCTCAACGGGAATCCTGCCCTGCGGGGCCATCGGCGGACGCCGGAATAAGAGAACCAGGAGGACGCCAAAGATGGAGGCGACAGAGCAGAAGGTAACGAGAAAAAGCAGCACGCCGATCAAGGTGTATTGCCTGCCGGAAGAGCGGGCCGCCATTGAGGCCAACGCACAAGCGGCTGGCTTGAGTACGTCTGCTTTTTTGCTGGCCGTGGGGCAGGGTTACGCCGTCCAGGGCGTGACCGATTACGAGAACGTGCGCGAGCTGGTGCGGGTCAATGGCGACCTGGGCCGCCTCGGTGGTCTGCTGAAATTGTGGCTGACCGACGATGCCCGAACGGCCCGGTTCAGCGCTGAAACTGTCTTGGGCCTGCTGGCCCGGATTGAGGCCAACCAGGACGAAATGAGCCGATTGATGGAATCTATTGTGCGACCCAGGGCAGCATCATGATTGCCAAGCATGTTGCCATGCGTTCCCTGGGCAAATCAGACTTTGCCGACCTGGCTAAATACATCACCGACGCACAGAGCAAAGACCACCGGCTGGGCCATGTTCAGGTCACGAATTGCGAGGCGCATTCAGTGCGCGATGCCATCACCGAAGTGCTGGCCACCCAGCACATGAACACCAGGGCCAAGGGCGATAAGACCTATCACCTGATTGTCAGTTTTCGCGCCGGCGAGAATCCCGATGCCGACACCTTGAAGGCGATAGAGGAACGGATTTGCCAAGGGCTAGGGTTTGGTGAGCATCAGCGTATCAGCGCCGTGCATAACGACACCGACAACCTGCACATCCACATTGCCATCAACAAGATTCACCCGACCAGGCACACGATGCACGAACCGTACTATCCGCACCTGGCGCTGGCCGACTTGTGCGAGACGCTGGAACGGGACTATGGCCTGGAGGCAGACAATCACCGGCCGCAGCAGCGCGGGGCGGCATCGAGGGCCGCCGACATGGAGCGCCATGCCGGCGTGGAAAGTCTGGTGGGCTGGATCAAGCGCGAATGCCTGGACGACATTAAAGCCGCGCAGTCCTGGACGGAGCTGCACCAGGTCATGCGTGATAACGGCCTGGAGATTACGCCAAGGGGTAACGGGTTGGTGATCCGGGCCGATGACGGCACGATGGTCAAGCCCAGCACCCTGTCCCGCGATCTGTCCAAGCCTGCCCTGGAAAAGCGGCTGGGAGCCTTTGAGGCGTCACCGGATCAGCAGGAGAAGCCGCCCAGGCGGCAGTATCAAAAGAAGCCGGTACGGTCACGCGCTGACACCACCGAGCTTTATGCCAGGTACAAAGTTTTTTATCGCCAACTTATCAATGATAAATAAAAGTCACATCTATGTCAAAATCACTTATAACCGCACTCATTGTTGTCGCGCTTGATGCGATTGGTTTGGGATTAATCATGCCGGTGGTTCCGGCTTTATTAAATGAATTTGTACCGGCAGAGCAAACAGCATTTCACTATGGTGTTTTTTTATCGCTTTATGCGTTTATGCAGGTCTTTTGCGCGCCCGTTTTAGGGCGGTTATCTGACCGCTATGGACGGCGGATTATTTTGCTGGTTTCATTTTTAGGTGCCACGATTGATTATAGCATAATGGCGGCAGCGCCTGTTTTATGGGTGCTTTATATCGGCCGGATTATCTCAGGTGTTACCGGAGCAACTGGTGCAATCGCGGCATCAATTATCGCTGATACAACTAAACAGGAAGAACGTGCGCGTTGGTTTGGTTTTATGGGGGCGTGTTTTGGTGCAGGTATGATTGCAGGGCCTGCTATTGGCGGTGTTCTTAGTGATATATCTGTGCATGCGCCCTTTGTGGCAGGGGCTCTTCTCAATGCAATTGCCTTTTGTTTGGTGGCTTTCTTGTTGCCCAAAACGCCGTCACAACCGCCTGAAGGACAGCCAGCCAAAATCAATTTGTTTGAAGGCTTTCGCTTCAATTTTGCAGTTCAGGGACTTGCCAGCTTTTTTGCGTTGTTTTTTCTTATGCAGCTGATTGGGCAGGCGCCCGCCGCTTTGTGGGTGATTTATGGCGAACAGCGCTTGAATTGGGATATTGGCACAGCAGGTGTGTCGCTGGCCGTTTTTGGTGCAGCACATACATTCGTACAAGCTGTTTTAACCGGCACTCTTTCAAAGCGACTGGGTGACCGCGGTGTGTTGCTGCTTGGAATGGGCGCTGATATGTGCGGGTTTTTATTGCTGGCTTTTATCACGCAAAGCTGGATGGCGGTATTCTCAGGAACGGGTCCTATACCAGGAGCAATTCAAGAATTGCAACAGCAGATTTTTACTGAATGGTTACCAACTTCAGGTTTTGAATATGCTGAATTGCCAGATATCGAATTATATTTAGATGCTAATCCTCAGAATGCACAGTTCCAAATATGGCTCCCGATTCGTGCAAAATAAAAAAGTTGTGGCAAGTTTTTTGCCACAACTTTTTTTGAATAAAATGACTCTTAGTATTTTATAACTGACAATCAGCATATTAGATACTATAGTTGTTGTTGGCCTTTTAATTTGTTATAATCATATTGAGAGTAATTAGGAAAAAAGGAGCGTGGACAGATGACTAGAACGTGGTTTATTACTGGTGGAAGTAAAGGAATTGGTTTTGAGACAGTAAAATTAGTATTAGAAAATGGCGACCAAGTCATTTCTTTTTCTAGAACAGAAGGAAAACTCAGCAGGTTAAAAACAGAATATGGATCTTCTTTGCTGATCTGTTTAGGCGATATTGAAGAACGAGACATGGTAGTAGCCGCTGCTGCTAAGGGAGCAGAAAAATTTAATGGCATCGATATTGCTTTGAGTAATGCGGGAATGATGCTTGGAGGAATGATTGAGGAGACAACAGAAGAAGAGGCGCGTCAGATAATGAATGTAAACTTTTTCGGTTCTCTTTGGACGGCTCAAGCGGTTTCTCCTTTTTTGCGAGACAAATCAGGTCGTTTTATCCAAATGAGTAGTATCGGGGGCATCATGTCTTGGATGACTTCAGGTCTATACAGTGCTAGTAAATTTGCGGTAGAAGGATTGACGGAAGCTTTAGCACAGGAACTGGCTCCTTTTGGTGTTCATGTGACTATTGTTGAACCAGGAGGTTATTGGACAGATCTTTACAAGAAACTGCATAATAGTAAACGCTTGCCGGATTATCAAGAACTGCATCAACAAATGGATGCCTTCGCAAAAGAACAGGAGGGTCAGGCGACAGATAGTGACCCTATATTAGCAGCAAAGACAATCTTAAAACTTGCGGCATTGCCTGAACCACCACTACGTCTAATATTAAGTGATTCTCTTTTTGATGGGGTGATCGAAGCAACGGAAAATAAAATCGCCGGGTGGAAAGCAGAGGAGAGCCTCAGTCGGGAATCAGAAAAATTGATTCCAATGCCTGAAGGGTATTTAGCTGATAAGTAGATGACGACAGGAAAGTGACAATAAAAAATGAAAGAAATCATTGAAGAAATTCAAGCATACAAACCTTTTACACAGCAAGAAGCAAATGATCAAAAACTTTTTCTAAAACAAATACAATTTACGTATAGGAAGAATAAACGCCCTTTTCACCCAAGTCCAACAGCTTTGGACCGCAGTTGACTCTTTCGACACCCCTGCGATGCAACCCAATCCGGCTGACGGGGAGCCAGCAACGCTGAAAATTTAC
>NZ_VPAM01000069.1:0-4126 GCF_013419215.1 Acinetobacter sp. YH12096
CCGACTAGCACCTTTCTCAACACCTTTGAACTAAGCCTCATTGCCGCTTGTTATTCGCATTGTTGTGATCCCGAATTAACTCTGGCCCAAGTCTGCCCCCGGTAATCTCCACGCTGGTATTCGCATACGTCTCGTTCCGATTAGCCTTCCTCAAAGCAATGTCTTTGTGGGTGTCATGTGCAATCTTCTCCTGCGGAGTTGGCAGCCTGATTAAGCCCTCCAACGGCTGGATAGCCGCTGGATTCTCGACATAGTCGAAAAAGTCAAATGCCGCAAACCTCTCGTTCTTCTGGAACCCCATAGCCTGCCAATCTGAGGGTGGATCATCGTGCACTAGCATGTGGTTCCACACTATTGGTGCGTACAGTCTGCACACTCTTCTTAAGGTATTCGCATCTCTCTTCATGACCGCAAGCACAGAATCGGCAGTTATCGCTCCCCCAGGGTACCCGAACGTGCCTCTCGGGGCTAGAAACACAGAACTACTTGTGCTCTTGCAGTAGATAACAGCTTGAATGATGATCATGGAGACGAACTCTGTAGGCACTCCCAAACCTTCAATCGCCACGGTAACTCTTGCCATGTCCTCAGGTGTAGCGAGGTTATTGGAGACTGCTCTCGGCTTCAGTTTGTACAGCATGTCTATGGAAGGTCGGCTGTAAATGTTCCCGGGGTCGTACCTCATGTCCTCAGTGGGCTGCAAGCTCGGCCTGCCAATCTCGAAACTAGCATTCGTGATTTTAGAGGAGCTCCTTTCTGCACGCAGGGTTTCCAGCAGTTTCATTATCCTGCTTTCCATGAATTGCTCCGAGTTGCCTGTTTCTTGCGCACCGCCTGTTGGTGCGGCTTGGGGCTTAGGCGTAGGGCCGCCTGAAGTAGCGACATCTATAGATTTCCCCTTCTTGTCGTCAGTCATCGTTTATTCAGATCACCGCCCAATAACCTAAGGGCCTACCAGTGATTGGCGGGCTTAAGGTTCTTAGCGTATTCAATGAAACTTTCGGTGAACTCACACCCAATGATTTTCACAGATTCCCCTGTTATCACCACAGTGCAACCCTGTCTGCTCTTTGTAGCTTTCAAAGCCAATTCACACCCGAGGAAAGTCACCACAATGATTGCAAAGTACAAAGCTAAGCGTGGAAGTTCGAGCATCGAGCACACCTCTTGCTATCAACCCAGTGTGAGAGCGCAATTAGAGCAATCAAGAACAGCACAATGGACCAAGGACTGAAGGCACTCAGAGACAGATTTTCAATGGAATTCAATCCCTTTGGGCTGCAGTAGGCAATTTGTTTTGTGCCGTCCCGGTAGAAGCCCCCGTGCGGGAGTGAGTGGATATTGTCCCCTACAGACGGTAAAGTGCTACGAGTGCTCAGATGTACAATCACAGACAAAGCAATGCCTGCACAAGCACAGAAAAGTACTTTGGTGTAATCAGGCGGCGGTGAAAGTGGCATCTGGAGTTAGTATCAACAATTTGCTCCGATGCCTGGTCATGCACTGATACGCAGCTACCCTGTTTGAACTAAGATTACTCTCACCACTCACGAATGTAACTTTCTCAAAAGTTTGCCCCACTATCTCAGTATAGTGCTTGCACTCAACGTGGTGTGCTCTCAGCAAGCACCCTACTTCTTGCTCGAAGTAAACTACCTGTTCTACCGGATCCACTTGGTAGATATTGGCCACAGTGACTTCGTCGTCTGCTTCCGCAACGACGTCAAAGCCCAACTCACGAAGGAATAGAGCTGTGCTCCGCCCAAAGCGCTTACTTCTGTTGCAAGTGTAATCTGCACTCCGGACCACTTTTGTGTTGGATTGAATCGGGTCACCAAATACCGCAAATAGATTATCCGGTAGGCTCTCTAGCAGAGTATATTCATCCAAGATCACGAACTTACCTTCATCCACCACACCTTCAAATTTCCTAATCCAGCACCCGCTAAGGTGAGGCTCGTCCTCCACTCCAGCGGTGTATGCAACGAATCTTGAATCAAGTTTGATCAACTCGCGGATGAGGCTTGTTTTTCCGGCGCCAGGCACACAGTGCACAACTATAGGAGATGACAGTTTACTATGAATCCTAGTGAAACTATATTTATTCAACAAATCTACCAGCACATCCATTAACAATCCTAAAGCTAAGACCTAAGCTAACGCCTCAAACATTTGCGTTACTAAAAACTTCAACAACATTGGACCTACAGTGATGCTTATTTTTCACAATTATCCTCACGCAGTTGTAGAAGGCTTCCAGCTCCTCCTCATCCATTCGATTCACAGCGCGTTCTCCCAATTTGTACGCAAAGGCAACTTCGATGGCATAATTATCAATACAGTTCCGCAGATTATTTGTCTCTTTTGCTATGCACATGCGCTCGAGGACCAATTGAGGTTTTTTGTAAATTCCATCAGCGCACAAATTCCACCCGCAGAAGGTGGGCTTTGAAGTGTGCTGCACTTTTGCTTTTAATTTCAACTTACCCAGAAAAGCCTCATGCTCCCTGCTTACCTGCAACCTCTTGGATGAGCACATATCGTCACCTGCGAAGCATATGTACTCATTACCCTTTATCTCATACCTCATGAAGGTGAACAGCATATTTGCCATGGTATTGAACAGGAAGGTACTGGCCTCGCCCGAGAACCTCATTATCGCAAAGTTGCCTAGCTTAGATCCTAGGTGTGTCTTGATGTACTGGTAATCAGCTATCAAGTCCCGGGGTAGTCCCAAGTACTTCATTATTTCTATCTCAAAAGCCATGATGTATTGGTCCTGCGAAGCATCAAATGCTTCATAGTCGGACTCTGTGCAACAGCCCTCAAACTGCCCTTCAATGACCCAATTGTTTAGCTCATCAAGCCCCTTTCCAGAGTGAATGTAATACTTCTTGGGCAACACCTCATGCAGCTTCTTTTCGATGTACCGCATGTATGGAGCAAATCTGCATAGCACTGCATGCTGGAAACACACGATTGTTTGTGCCGCCTTGGCATCCCTGAATCTATTATCAAATTTAGTGCATATTTGGCTCTTAGAGAAAATCTGCCCAATATCCACTAACCAATCCCTGCAGGATCTGCCGCTGTGGTTCTCAATTGTGGCTGCACTCTTGCTGGTTTTCTTCAATTCAAATTCATGCTTAGCTTGGGCCATTAGTTCCGTGTTATGCTCCCTCCTTAACGGCACCTTCTTCAGAAATATCTCCATCAAATACCTGCCGTAGTTCGATGCCTCATGCAACTTGGCCTTTTCCTTGGCCGGGCTCGAGAATCTCAACCTTTTCTTCACTGCCATGATGAAAGTAACGGTGTCATTTGCTCTGTGTCTGGGGTAAATAGTTTCAAAACGCTCACAGGCGTTGGTCAGTTGCATCCCTTTGTTCTTGCTATGTTCATCTGTGAATTGCTCTGAAATCAGCATGCCCATTCTTTTCTCGCGAGCTTCTTTTGCGAGGATTTTGTGCACCCACCTTGCGCGCACAGACTCTAGTTCACACTGCGGTAGATGCGTTTTGAACCACTCCTCTTGCATCACCTCTGCAAGCTCCTCCGCTTCCTCCACATCAGGCATCTGCAGCAAGTCTATCATTGTCTTGAGCCATGGGTCGCCCTGCAATTTCTCTTCCATGATCCCTTCATCTTTGCAGAGGGAGGGGTAGAACACCTCTTGAAATATTGGCTTTCCAGGAAGCAGCTTTAAGAGATCCTCCTTTTTTGACCTCCCTGTAAGGAAACTTCCCAAGCTACGTTGGGAATAACCCATAATCAGGCCCTCCATCCCCAGACCCGTTGCATTGATAATGTAGAGACCCCGCCTTGCACGGCTTAGCGCAGTTAGCCAACGTCTCTCACTAGCGGCGGTGGAAGCCCGTGTGATGAGCAATGTAGCATAATTGAAGGTAGACCCCGTTGATTCGCCAAATGTGAGTACATTGGCATCCATGGAGCTATAGCACTTGACAAGTTTTTTCTCTTCAAAAGAGGAAACGAGGAATACCTCTTTGTACTTCTCCTCCACCTCGGCCAGTCGCTCAACCCCCTCCCTTAGAACATACCGATCCTCTTCATCCCCTTCATTGAAGTTCAGAAAACTACATGGTAGCCTATTCTCGAATTTCGG
>NZ_VPAM01000070.1:0-3990 GCF_013419215.1 Acinetobacter sp. YH12096
GGATCAGAAAGCTTGTTTGAATCGATGTATTTCATCCGCAGATTATGCACGAATGCTAAGAAATCCGGAGTGCAAATATTAACCAAAAAGAAGATCGTTTTTTGATTTATGAAAGAGATCTATTGTTGTAGATTCACAAATACAAATAATAAAAGCCATCCAAAACTTATAAACCTTGCTGGCTTTGAATAGCCTTCACGCAAAGTAAACCATGCGAAAATATATGGCATTAGAAAGATTCCAATGCCTAAAAGAATCGAAACCTTCCGCTCAAACTTTGGCATAAATGGTAAAGGTGTAGGAACTTGCGTTCCTACAGGAGACATATTCATTTGCATGCTAGACCTTACAGGCTCACTTCTAACAGTTTCTTTCTTTACTTGCTTAGGGCTGAAACTGCTATACGAAAGCCCAGTACCAGGCAAACCAACAGTTGTTCTTGTTCCCTTTTTGCCAAGGTTTACACGCGCGCCTTTACCGCCTAATGAAACGCTAGAAATACCCTTTTTCGTAATATTTAAACGTACACCCGGTGCTATCTTTAGACTTTTTCTAAAATTAAAACCCACGATTACCCCCTTATATTAAAGCTGGAATTTCTTCCTCAAGCCTTTTTTCTGCCTGAGTTTTTTCATGTCTAATTGTTTGGCTTTGTCTATATTGCTCAGCTTCAGCTGTAATAGTAAATTCAGCATCGCTTGAAATCTTATGAACCTCACTTTGGATTTCATCTAAAGTCACATGGAAAAATTCTTTTCGGAGATTGACTAGATTTAAACGACGTTCAGCAAACACTTTATGAAGCGCATTTTCCATAGCCGGTGCATTTTCGCTATAGATCATTGCATGTACATCAAAGTAGAACGGCACACTAGCATCGCCCAGTTCATGTACACGATCTATTGGCTCCAAACGGCGCGTCATACCAATCTTATAGACATCTTCGCCAAATGATCCGATGTTAGAAATAATATAAACATGTCCCGCTTTTGTCTGCTGTGCCATTGATAGTGCGCGCTCATTTTTCTGATGAGCCTCTTCTAACTTAATTGATAACTCAGCAATTTCTGCATTCAATTTATCTAAGTTACCACCGACAGCTTTTGCTGCTTCAGCTTGTGCTTTCAATAATAATTTTTGGAATTTTTCCTCTTCCTTCTGAGCTGCCGCCATTTCCTGCTCAAGCTTTGCCTCTTCGCGCATTTGACGGCGAATTTCAGCCTGCTCCTCTTTCTCTTCTTTTACTTTTTCTTGATATTCATAAGCCAACCATAACTCCTGCATCTTCATGTCCACATATTTACGATCAATATAGACATGGTTTGACTCATTCATTTTATTTATATCTTCGGCAGCTTTGCGAATACGCTCCTGCATTTTTTCTATATTATTCCAACGCACATTTGCTATAGCTGCTTCACATTCATTATTGAATGCTCGCGTTGTTAGCTTGATTGCGCGTGTGACCATTTTCTTACCTTCAGCTTTACTTTCTCCCACAGTCCACTCTGTAGAGCAAGTGACTGCGGTTTTAGCCTTAAGCATTGATTTCTGTTTTTCTCTGATCAACGCAATTCTTTGTTTATATTCTTCAGATGTTCCAAAATCAAAATGTGGCTTATAAAACCCAGATTCAGCTAATTCTAAATCTTCATCATATACAGCAATCTTACGAGTTAATATTTGGAAAAGACCATATTTTTTTTGGTAATCCAACTGAAGCGCTTGAATATCGCTACTTAGTTGAGTCTTACGCTTTAAAGATTCTTCGACTTCCTTATCAACATCTATAATTCTTGAATATCTAGCTTCATATTTTTTTAATTGAGTCTGATTATTAGTATTCTCAGTTTCTTTTGCTTTATATTTCCCATATATAAAATAAAAAGCCGCCCCCAAAAGTGCTACACATATAAGCAAAAAAATTGTAATACCGTTCACTTTATACCCCAAGAATGTTATATTTTTACTTAATTTAACAAATTGTGTACTTTTTGTCACACGGTAAATTTACTGATAAGATTTGCATGACTTTTCTACTTTTAAAATAATTTATGAAATTTTTACTCATTTTAATTTTGGGGTTCACTTCCATTCAAGTTTATGCAAAAAAGTGTGCTGACTTTAGTACTCAGCAGCAAGCACAGAAATAGTATGAACAAAGAAAGAAATCAGGACAAACAGGTTGGAAAAGTTTAGACCGCGACGGCGATGGTCAGGCCTGTGATTGCCTGCCGGGTGGAAATGGCAAGAAGTGCCCGAAGAAGAAAAGATAAAATTGAACAAGTATATTGATTATAATTTAATCCATTAGATTTAATTATTTCCTAATGTATTTCAGTCGAAATATATTTTAAGTAAATTATGCTTACCAAAAATTATGAATAAATTTGGATCAATAATGCATATTAAACCACTTTTACTTTTAGGCTTATTTGGTCTATTAACCGGGTGTCAAGTTGTAGAAACTGCTGATAATAAAAAGTCAGTTTCTATGTTACCGCTACACATTCCAAAGGAAGCACGCTACCTAAATACTGCTGCAAATGCACCTATTTCAGAAAAGCGAGAAGCTTATGCTAACCAACTCGTGAGCTCGGGCCAAAAATATGCCACGATCAAAACAATTCCTTATGAGTTTTTCCAAGGATCAGGTTCTTTAAGTGCGTACCCTTACACGGTTTACACTTTTGACCAGCAACGTGTGAAATTTGTAGAAAACTCACTACTCAGCCCATCAACTACACAAACAAGATTTGATCATTCGCAGGTGAAACTCAAACTACCTGTTGGTCAACACGACATTGTTTTCGTAAGTGGCATTGGAAATCATAGTTACTTTACTGAGATCAAAAACGTGACTTTAGAAGAAAATAAAGATTATGTGATTGGCGTAGATCGTAACCCAAATACAAAACCTCTAGTTTTCATTGCTGAATATGAAGTTGACTCTCGATTTAAAGCGACTGAGCCAGAATCTATTGTTATTACAAAACGTATTGTTGAAGGTGTTGAGCATGCAAACCTTAAAAAAGTCAAAGTTTATTAAAACAGCTACTGGCTTAGGGCTATTAACTTCACTGTTATTGCTCCAAGGCTGCGTACGAATGATGCTACCAACCTCAGAAACTGAATTGGTCACAAAATCAATCAATGGTGGTGGTTCAGTAGAAGTTCCTTTGGACTATGTACAATCCTATGCAAACTTAAAGCAGGCATATGGAAAATGCGTGGAATACAGGACTTATAATGATTATTTGAAAGTTGAAGCTAACCTAGATCGTGAAAATAATATTGGGACTTTTTATGGCAGACCGCCATATGGGACTTATATTTTTAAGACTACAATTACGCCTATAGATTCAACTTCATCTAAGCTTACAATCTATACAATACGTGGCAGTCTTCTGACAGACAATGCCAATCAAAATGTATTAAAAAAACGTTTAGAGCAGGATAAACTTCGTGCATTAGGTCAAGATCCAAAATGCAATAAAGGTTAATTTGTACTTAAATCAAAAGAGTGCCATATGGCACTCTTTTTTATTAGACTGATTAAAAATAAATTCATCTTGCTAATAATTGACCAATTTCTAAATTTGAATATCCACGATCTTTGAAGATTAAAACAATTGCTTGTTTATACATATCAGAATCGGAAGATTTATATTTATTAATAAGTTGCAGCTCTGAATTAAGCTGGAGATCATTTTTTATAGTCAATACTTCCGTAGAGACTTTGTTAAAAATCTTGAAATTAAACATACAGGCACTCGTTATCCGCGTTATAGCGGCCCGACTACAACAAATACCTGCCTTAAATTAACCAGACACCCTTGACCAAAAGGATTGCAAATTAAGACAGGGGCTTAGGAAGTTAAGCATATTAAAAAGTATGGTAACTTCCTTATATGAAAGCAAAAAATAGATACTATTCCCATTCAAGAATCGCAGAAGCAAAATTCAGGCAAATTATTCGCTTTTTTGCCA
>NZ_VPAM01000071.1:0-3645 GCF_013419215.1 Acinetobacter sp. YH12096
GGACAAGCATCGTCATTTTATTATGGTCAGCCTCAGGGTGAAGTGTGTCTAATCAACAGGGTTTTCGGTCTCTAAGCACTTTTTAAAGGGAACATCATCGACTCAAATCTCTATTTGCAACAGTGCCCTCGTAAGTTGGGCGATAATATTGAAAGTGTATTGAACAAGACTTTAACTATTCATGCCCAATCTTATATGCAACAGTTTGACGTGGCTAAACATACGGCTTATGAAGCCCTAAAGCGTGGAGTCAATGGTTTATTTGAAGCGGAATTTAATTACACCCAGTTTGTTGAGGGTAGTCAAAAAATTGAGTTTGTCCGCAGTCGCTTTGTGCAAAAGATTAGTTACGTTAATGATTTAGGATTGGTAAGATTAGTATTCGCCAATGACGTTGTACCATTAATTGTAGGATTGGAAAAAAAATTTACCAAATACGAGATAGAGCAAATTAAAGGCTTACAGAGCCGATATGCTATTCGCCTGTATGAGTTTTTGATTAAATGGCGGTCTGTGGGCAAAACCAATGAAATCTCGTTAGATGAGTTAAGAAATCATTTTGGGTTATTGAGTGATGAATATGTGCGTATGCACCATTTCAAAGCAAGAGTTTTAGATTTGGCTATTAGTCAAATTAACGAACACACGGATATTATTGCTGAATATGAGCAACACAAGCAAGGTCGCACTATTACAGGATTTACCTTTAAATTTAAACAAAGAACCAAGCCCAAAACGGTAAAAGCTGAAAAGACAGAGCGTGATCCACATACAGTAGATATGTTTATAACCATGACCGATAATCAACGCTTTGCCTTCGCTAAAAAAATATCTCAATTACATGAGGCATCGTATTTGGCACAAGGGCAAGCAGGTCGAAGTTACGATGTGTTTGCTGAACAAATTGCTGAAGCATTATTAGATAGTGAAAAGCAGAAAGTATATTTACCCTTCTTATCGAAATTAGGGTTTAAATTTTAAGATTTTTATTCGCTGTTTACAGGTTGTGGTAGAAGTAGTCCTTGATATCAAAAACAAAAATTATTTTAAGGGAATAAAGGCTTCTGACTATCACCAAATGATAAGTTATCTGAGTTCTATTCAGTGAAAAACTGCTATATTAGGGGTCAGCACAGAAAACGGAAATTATAGGGCGGTAAGTACATTTATTTACTTCTATGTAGTTGTTATTTAAGAACTTCGTTAAAAATCTTTCAATTAAATTGCATGTTGCCAATCTCTAGCAGACAGGCAAAGCATAAAAATATAAATCTTTGATTTTAATAAATTAATTAGTCGACAAAATTCCTTGTCGTACTATTTTCTCCAAATTCTGGGGTAACCCCTATCAAATCAAAAACTCGATGATATGCGTCATTTAGTTGATCAAATACCTTCTTACGGCAGTCAATCTATACCTAAAATAAACGATCCTAGTTGGGAGGGGTTATTAGATGATCGGAGAATATCTTGGAATATGAACGACATCACCATAATAGAAAGGCTAGTACTTATTTATTATACTTTTAGTATGAAGGTTCTTAGTGTTTTCAATCAAGAATTTGCAGAGAGAGGAGTTTCTTTTTCATACTCTGATTAGTATGCCTATGGCAAACCAATTTCACTGCTTCGGTACCCTAGTGAGGACTAGAACCTTAGGCTGTAGGCTAATGATATTGGTATATTGAGTTATTTAGGTAGTCGCGGTGTACTTCATGGTGTATAGAAAGTTAGTTTTTCGAGCTAATAAAGCCATTTTGACAAAATTTAAGAAGTATTTTAGAAAACTAGATAGTTACACAGAATTTAGGGTAGTCTCAAAATGAAAGTTATAACTAATGGTTCTTTAACATCTTCTAATTCCTTTGGTGAAAAATAAGATTCCATTTTATGCTTAACTCTCAACTTTTTTTCGCTAAATCATTTATTTTACGAAGGTTAGACTTTCAATATTAAACTTACAATTCTTGTAATACAGCCATTCCAATAGGCTTAAGAAGTTGAGAGTGGCATTTCTTGCATAGAATTATTTTGTATTAAATAAAATAACTAAAGGTTTGGCTCGTGAAGATCTCAATAAGAAAACTGTATGTAATTAGCTTAAGTGCATTAATTACTGTGGCTTGTTCCAGTCAAAGTGAATCAGAAGGGATGCTAATTATAAATAACAAAACCTCCGAAGATATAACTAAGGTTAATTTAACTTATAAAACCACTAATAAATCAGAAAATATAGGTAATTTATCTCCTAATCAATCATTTAAGTATCCTATAAAATATTCTGACACCGAAGACTCTATAGTAATTACATATACTGATAGTAATAATACAGTGCATAAGGATGTAGCTGTTCCTTATTTCGGTAAATATGATAAGAAAAATTATAGTTATAATATCAAGTAGTTTAAGTATTATTAATATTTAGAGTGTACGGCATTGACGGTATAGGTTAAATTGACACTACAAGACAGCACTTTAACCAATTTCAACAGCAACATCCCCAAATATATTTAATATAAATTAAGCATGAGATATAAAAATGCACGCCTTTGATATTATCATACCCCAATATACAGGTATCGCTGAAGATGATGATAGCCACGACCATGATGTATTTTGTTATTTAGGAAATTTAGAAGGCAACGGACAAATATTACCCCGTAACCATCATTTAGCTGTTAGCCAAAATGATATTACTCGCGTGACTGTGGTGTGTCCTGAAATGGATGCCCTTGACCGTAAAAATATGAACAGCTATGCCCAAGAAATGCACAATAAAATCGAACAGTTAGCAGGTAAACCCATTCAAACCTTGTATATCGGAGAAGACCATGACTATCCTCTTCCCCGTTATGCCGTACCAACGCAATCTGAATTTTACATGTTGCGTTGGGGCTGGAGTTCGCCTTTACTAGATGGAGTAACCTTACAAGGCATTCCTCTATATAAAATCCCATATACCCAACCTGATCACCCTTGTTATGATAATGTGTGGTCATGGTATCGTCAGGCTGAAGCGTTATATCGTTTGTGGCTTGGTTCTCAACCAGTAAGTGAAGCCTTTGCCTTAGAGCAAATGCAAAATCCCAATTCTGAGCATAGCAAAATAGGTCGAGAATTGTGCCGTATCATTGAACAAAGCACAGGTGTACCCACCTATTATTTTCTAATGAATTACCGTGATTGGACACAGGCAGAAGATATGGAACAAAAATGTCCACTGACAGGGCAGGATTGGCTATTGCCTGCCAATACCTATCACTATATTGATTTTAAATGCGATGAGAGTCGTTTGGTGAGTGAGTTGAGTCAAAATTGGTCGGATGAAAGCGAGGACTGACCGAATGAAAAATTATTTGTGGTAAGCTCATAAAGCCTATCAAGCATAGAGATAAAAATAACACCCAAACTATCTGTAACCAACCGTGAATCGTCTCGATATTTTCGGAGAGTGTTTTACTGGAATCAGGTACAGGACAAGTTTATTTTCAGTATACCCTAGCGGAACCACCTAAAAAGGCACTGTTGCAAATAGGCTGACATGATAAGCTAAATATCTTATTTATTTCGAGATACAGCAGATGAATCCCTTCCACGGTCGGCACTTTCAAGGTGAAATCATTCTTTGGGCTGTTCGTTGGTATT
>NZ_VPAM01000072.1:0-3268 GCF_013419215.1 Acinetobacter sp. YH12096
AAAACCTTCAAAATTCTTGCTGAGCGATATCGCAATCGAGGCAAAAGACTAGCATTGAGATTCAATCTAATTGCTGGAATTTATAACTTGGAGCTGAGTGAAAAATGACTTATGAAAGAAATCTATTATACAATTGGTAAGTCGATTCAACCTCTCAGAATAGAATTAGAAAATATAATTACGAAATATGAAGAATATACAATGGCATTACGCAAAGACGAGGAGGATGAAGATTGGGCACCATTTTATTTTACAGCTATAGATGAGTACGAAAGATGTATGCAGTTGATAGGACTGTGTTATCTATTACACAGAAGAGACCTATTACCACGTATTGCAGCGATGCAGGACAAAATTTACCATGAGCAAACAGAACAATTAGATACGCTGTATGAGGACTTTTTATCATTTGAGTTGATGGATAGATATGATGTAGATCAATGGTTTTTTGATAATCCATATCGCCCATTAATTTTTAGTAAATATAGAGATACTAAAAAAGAGAGTATTCAAGATATACGGAAATATTTGAAATTATGGTATCCCGCATTTGAAAGTGCTCCATGGCATGATATTCATAAATTGGATGAAAGTTTTTATTTTGGCTATTGGGCTATAGAAGCTGCTGCTTACGTTTATCTGTTAGATTTAGATGATAGCGAAATAACACATATGATTTACCCAAAAGATTTGGTTAAATTTGCCCGAGAATTTGTACCTTCTGAGAAGGATATAAGTAATCCTAGTACAAAAACTCTAAGATGCGAAGCAGGCCAAATTTGCCCTAAAACAGGTGAATGGTATAGTCCTGCGAATAACATGGAAAAACGTCATTTTAGACAGGGTGATGTTATGCCTGAGATTAAAGATAACCCTTGGGGATTAACGATTTGGTATCTGACTGAATAAGTAGATGCCATTCGGGCATTTTGGAATGGGTGGGGATATGTACTGGCAGTTTGATGGTGAAGAATAAATAAAACATGCCCTTCGTGGCATTAATTTTAGGATTAATATGAGTTTCTATAAATATAAAAGACAGATTTTTTTAACTGAAGACTATTATAAAAGTGCCTATGATTTTTATATAGAAGACGTTGATTTTTGGAAAGAAAGTGATGCATTTGAGGATGATGAGTATAATTGCGGCGAAAAAAGAAGATGGAATTTAATAACACATGATTATTCTTTTCTACTTTACCTTGTATACACAGCAGGAAAATCTATAGGGGAAGTTATCCCCTTATTTGAAAAAGTTATAGAAGGCTTTGAAAAACAATCTGAAGCCTTAGCTATCTTCCATAAGTCAAAAAAACCTTCTGTCATTCCAACTCAAAATGAAACGTTAAATATACTTGGTCTGGCTTTTTTATTTAATCGAAATGATTTGTTTGATCGTATACATTCATTAGTCAATGGTGAGGGTGAAAGTCATACGTGTGAAGATGAGGTTATTAATAAATTTTTTAAACTTAATGATCCTTCACATCCAACATTTAACGAAGGAAATTTATTTGCATTAGGTTATTCAAAATTATGTGATGTGATTGATAATGTGCTAGTTAAAAATAATAAAGAAACTGCTGTTAAATATTTAGATGAATACTTAGCTGATTGGTATCAAATGAATAAAAATGCACTTTGGTTTAATAGTCATCTAGAGCCTGCAGAAGAACTAAAATATTGTGGTTATTGGTCTTTTGAAGCAGCAGCTCTTGTTTATTTACTAGATTTGGATGACACTCCTCTACACAAGCATTTATTCTATCCTAAAGATATAGTTGCATGGGCTCGTAAAAATAATACTCAATCTGAAGTAACCCAAGAGAATCTAACTGTAATAAAAGTCAAAGCTGGCGAAAAATCCCCAAAAACGGGCTATTGGACAACCCCAGTACAAGTGGATTCACGCGTTCATGTGTTAAGAGGTGAAATCTTACCAACACTTTCTGAAACAGATTGGGGTGAAGTGTACTGGTATTTTAATGGTGAGGAATAAATAAAACATGCCCTTCGGGGCATTAATTTTAGGATTAATATGAATTTCGATAAATATAAAAGACAGATTTTTTTAACTGAAGATTATTATTTAAAGACTAAAGAATACAATGAAGAAGGAATACCCTTATATTTAGAAAGTGATGCATTTGAAGATGATCAATATAATTGTGGAGAAGCTTCAAGATGGCAATCTATTACATGGATCTATCATTCTTTATTATATCTTCATTATACTGCAGGAAAGCCAATAGAAGAAATATCTCCATTATTTGAAAAAGTAATAGAAGGTTATGAAAAACAAGCAGAAGCATTAGGAGTTTTTAAAGCAAGTAAAAAGCCAGTTGTTATTGGTGGTGAAGGTGGTTTTATTGCATTAAGTACAATTAGCTTAGCAGTATTGCTAAATAAAAATAATTTATTATCTACAATTAAACAATTAATCAATGGCGAGGATGGAGGAACTTTTAGTGAAGATGAAGTGATTAATAAGTTTTTAAAACTAACGGATTCTAATCATCCAGATACTGAAAGAGATGGGATATATAGTTATAATTTTTCAATATTATGCGATGTGATTGATAATGTAATAATTAAAAATAACAAAAATCATGCGATTGAACTGTTGGATGAATATTTGGCTGATTGGTATCAAATGCATAAAAATACACTTTGGTACAATAGTCATTTAAATTTAGATAATTATTCATATGTTGGTTACTGGGCTTTTGAAGCAGCAGCTCTTGTTTATTTACTAGATTTGGATGAAAGTTCTTTACATAAACATTTGTTTTATCCTAAAGATATAGTTGCATGGGCTCGTAAAAATAATACTCAATCTGAAGTAACCTAAGAGAATCTAACTGTAATAAAAGTCAAAGCTGGTGAAAAATCCCTAAAAACGGGCTATTGGACAACCCCTGCACAAGAGGATTCACGTGTTCATGTGTTAAGAGGTGAAATGTTACCAACATTTTCTGAAACAGATTGGGGTGAAGTGTACTGGTATTTTAATGGTGAGGAATAAATAAAACATGCCCTTCGGGGCATTATTTTTGGGAATCAGAATGGTTTTTGATAAAAAGAAAAGACAGTTTTATTTAACTGAGGATAATTTAATCACGTTTGCTGATCATTATAGAGAATATATTAGATCTCTTTCATAAATCAAAAAACGATCTTCTTTTTGGTTAATATTTGCACTCCGGATTTCTTAGCATTCGTGCATAATCTGCGGATGAAATACATCGATTCAAACAAGCTTTCTGAT
>NZ_VPAM01000073.1:0-2955 GCF_013419215.1 Acinetobacter sp. YH12096
GTTCAAATGGCTATTCTACGTTTGATTGGTTTTGGAAAAAAAGAAGAATTTAAGAAAGTGCTAGCAATTTTAAGAAAGAAAAAGCCTGATAGGACAAGGATCCTATGAAATTTGTCGTGTACAGAGGTAATTTTTATGAAATCTAAAATCATGAGAAAAAGATAGAAAAGCACTTAGTCAGTTTCGGAGTATTATTTAAAACGTGGAGATGTTTTTCCTATGTTGATTAGTCAATTTATTTACGAATGAGGTATAAAGTTTTATCTAATTTTTCTTTTTATCCAATTTAAAATTAGGTGCGTACACGGCCTCAACTTTCAATAAAGTATAAAAGGTGTTTGTGTAGGCAATACCCTTACTTTTGATAAGCCAAAAGAAAGCAAAAGCCTTTGTTATCCATACATAACATCCCTATTATGATGGATAACGTGTGGCATCCCTGCCACACTCGTGTATCCAAACGTTGCTTAAATTAAACTATGTAATAGTGGCGACATAAAGGTGCTCTTATCGCTATATATTAAAAACTTAGTGGAACACTGTTTCTAAAGCTTTTAAACCCACTTTGGGATCAAGTAGACCGTTGTAAATTTCAGGGATTTCACGTTCCACCCCAAAAAATTCATAAATGGCAAGCATCGCCCCACGAACTGAATATTCCACAGTAAAGACCACGTCATCTTCAATTTCCACAAACTGTCCAAGGAAAGCAAAGTTTTGTGAGCCTTGTGGAATTACCTGTGGACGATCCCCCGGTTTACGGCAGGCGAATAGGGCAGAGGCGTATGGCATCATGGCGGTAGTAACATCAGTCGTTGCCAAAACATGATCTAAAATGTCGTCAAAACCGAGCTGTTTAATCAGTTCTGTTAGGATTTCTTGCCCCGTGGCTTCGGACATTGGTTTTTTGATGTAATCGCCTATATGGTCAATTTGGAAACCGTAGCCCCATAAGGTATATAAACCTTCAGGTAAGTCGGCAAAGTGTGGCTGTGCAGGAACCACGATGGATAAATGCCAACCCGACTCATACCAAGTCATGAGTGCGCCTGTGCCTGGTTCATTGCCTGTATAGTCAATAATACGTTTAAGTAGCACGTCATCTTTCATGGTCAGAGTGAAAGACTCCCACTTATGTTCATCGACATTGCCATAAAAAGTCATTGGACGGCCAAAGTCTGGGGCTTTTTGTGCCAGCGTTTCCCAAAGCGTCCAGCCATGATCTTCTCGATGACGAATAAGGGCAGGCACGTCATGATTACCGCCATAACGTGAGTCTGCTGTAATAGAGCCTAAAGTGAAAATAGCTAAATCATTGGCTTTCAGATTAATTTGCTCTGAGCCTTCAGGCAATTGTACATATAGGCGTGAAGCGTAGCGTTCTTGAGTTTCAGCATTGGTAATGAAGTCTGCATCTGTGACATAGTGTCCAAAACGCACATCGACGCCTTGTGCGACTAACCAACGCTGTAGGGGCAGAATCATCGAGTCATATTGGTTGTACTTGGTACGTTTCACACCCGCTAAGGTATGAATGCGTGGCAATTCTTGAATAAAACGCAAGAAATAGCGTCTTAACTCCGCTGCACTGTGCCATTTTTGAAAAGCGAAAGTCGTGCGCCACATGCGCCAGAAATTGGTTTCAAAAAAGGTTTCATCAAAAAACTCATCAATGCGGCGACTGCCAATTTTTTCTTCTTTTGAAGCTAATAGGCGCAGCATCTGTGCACGATGTAGCGTATTCAGACCAAGCTTTGCTGCATCCGCAATGACATGTTCGGCATCAATCAACCGTGCATTGGCGTGGGTTTTCACTTTTTCATTAAACTCACGACATTCTTCACGCACCGAAATGTCTGGATTTTCCAAAGATGGAATACTGGAAAATAAGTCCCATAGGCACAAATAAGTTTCATCGGTCAGCATTCGCCCACCACGTGTTACCCAAGCTTGCGCGGCATGCGGTGTATGTCCACCATCCATCGAACCACCTGAAATATCGAGTTCTTCTAAAATATGGATATTTTTGGCAGGGACTTTGGCATCACGGATTGCAAATGCAGCAGCAGCCATACCTGCGATACCACCACCAATAATCCAAAGATGGGACTGTTGCGCGTCTAATGGGGTGCGCTTCTTATTTTGCATGGTTCACCTTTAATTATGATGTTAAAAATTATGAAGTAAAAAAATTGGTTTAGAAAAACCTTAAAAATAGTATGTCTTTTTATATATGAAAAATGTATGAAATGGGAAGCAATCCCCTCATTATATTTTGTAATCAAAAATAGACGTATGATGGCTATTTTTAATACACATTTGTCTTTTTATTAAAATTGAATATGATCTAAATAATTGATGTTAATGTTTATTGTTGAGTAATTGCTCTATTGTTGTTTTCACTATGCCGTATGCTAAATTTCTTTAAAAATAGGCTTTTTATTTATCATTAAAAAATATCTTTGTACACGACAAAAAAAGATAACTCATTGAAATAATGGCATAGTACTTGTTTTCTGACGACGAATATGATGACACATTTCAATGAGTTACATCTCATCTTAAACAAATATCTAAAGTGGAACAAGTCACATGCAAAATGTTTTACACTGATTATGTTTGCATTAATTGTAAAAACAGACATGTAATCTTTCTTCTGCATCTAAAGCCTTACCCATCAAGTGCTTACCACAATCATTTTATCGACGTATACAACAACGCTTCTTTGCAGATCAGTATTTCGATTATCGTCAAATTTCTCAGTTAATTTTCAATATATTTTCATTCGATAAAGTCCAATTAACTTTGGATAGAACTAATTGGAAATAGGGAAAACGAGATATTAATATCTTGATGTTAGCCATCGTCTATCGTGGAATAGCGATACCTATTGTTTGGACATTGCTCAATAAACGTGGAAATTCAGATACAAAAGAGCGTATTGCTTTGATTCAA
>NZ_VPAM01000074.1:0-2575 GCF_013419215.1 Acinetobacter sp. YH12096
GTAAGCGTCCGCTGAACACACCTTCTGAATTCATCCTATAAGCCTTAATTTAGTCCCCACTTAGAAACAAGTGGGGACTTAAATTTATGACTACAAATCATCAGACATCCATCGCATCTCTTGCGAAAAAACGAAGAACATACAGTGCTGAATTTAAACAGCAGATCGTTCAGGCTTGTAAAGCACCGGACGTTTCAATTGCTTCAGTCGCTTTGCAACATGGATTGAATACAAATCTTGTATCCAAATGGATTCGCTTAATTGATGCTAAGCCAGGGAGTGATCGCTCACCACTACCGAATAAACCTGCATTTATTGCCTTATCTTGCTCTGCACCATTAGATCCTACTCCTACTGACATGTTAAAAGTTCAAATTACTTTACCCCACTCAAAAGCAGAAATTGGCTTGAAATGGCAAGTATCAGAAATACCTGCCTTGGCAGAATTACTCAAGGTGCTGGCAACATGATCCGTATCGATGAAATCTGGCTTTCTACCCAACCTCTGGATATGCGAGCAGGGATGGATACTGTCATGGCTCAGGTGGTGAGAGCCTTTGGCTACATTAAACCGCATTGTGCTTACCTGTTCTGTAATAAACGTGGCCATCGCATGAAAGTGCTGGTACATGATGGACTGGGCATCTGGCTGTGTGCCCGGCGTTTGGAACAGGGAAAATTCCACTGGGCTAAAGTTCACCAGGGTGAAAGCGTAGCTCTCAACCCGGAACAGTTACAGGCATTAATCCAGGGTTTGCCTTGGCAGCGCATTGGACGACAGCAGGTGGTCACGATGCTCTAAACCAAGCTCGGCTATTCTGCCATCCTCCAAACGTTCTATTTCATTCTTCTCATGACCTCAGGCATACTGCGGTCATGAATACGCTGCCAGATTTAAGCCAACTGACCCATGAACAACTGCTGGAATTCACCCGGCAGTTGGCGATGCAGCATCAACAACTCGCAGAAGATAAACAACAATTAGATGCTCAAGTTCAACATCTGGAAGTATCAAATCAACAATTAGATGCCAAAGTTCAACATCTTGAAGTCACCAATCAGCAATTAGATTCTAAAGTTCAGCATCTTTCTATTCTCAATCAAAAATACGAGCATGAACTGGCGCTGTTTAAACAGCATAAATTCGGCAGTAAAAACGAACATCTCACCGCAAAACAAATCCATCTGTGGGATGAGGCGGTCGAAGAAGATATCGCAGCCGTTGATCTGGAATTAGAACGATTAAATGCAGATAAAACCCATGCAGCGACACAGAAAGCCACAGTCAACAAACCTAAACGTCGACTGCTGCCAGATCATCTACACACCATCCGTATTGAGCATGAACCTGCATCAACCCAATGCAGTTGTGGCTGCCAGTTACGTCGTATCGGCGAAGATATCAGTGAAAAACTGCATTTCAGACCGGCACAGTTCTATAAGGAACAGCATGTGCGTGGTAAATGGGTCTGTGATCAGTGTGACACTCTGACTCAGCAAGCGATGCCCGCCTATGTGATTGATAAAGGCATTGCTTCACCTGAATTGCTCAGCCATGTGCTGGTATCGAAGTATGCCGATCATTTGCCGCTGTACCGTCAACGTCTGATCTATCAGCGGGCGGGAATCGAACTTTCTAGATCAACTTTATCTGACTGGATAGGTCGCTGCGGTGTGGAACTGGAACCTCTGGCCAATGCCTTAAAAGAGGTGGTACTACAACAGCAGGTGCTGCATGCAGATGAAACACCAGTCACCATCATGCGGATGGGTGAGAATGATAAAAAACCGAAGAAAGGTTATGTCTGGGCCTATGCCACCACACAGTACAATCCAGTTCAGGCGGTGATCTATGACTTTCAGGATAGTCGTTCAGGCCAGCATGCTGCAGAGTTCTTGAAAGGCTGGCAGGGCTATCTAGTCTGTGATGATTACAGTGGTTATAAAGCACGCTTTAAATCAGGCCAGGTCATAGAGGTGGGCTGCATGGCCCATGCACGTCGTAAATTCCATGAACTGCATGTAACTGGGAAAAGTCAGGTCGCTGAACAGGCCTTAGTGCTGATTCAGAAACTGTATGCGATAGAAGCAGAACTCAGGAAAAAGACCGATGGTACAGCGGAAGACCGCCGCGAATACCGACAACAGCATAGTCAACCAGTGATGCAACAACTATATGAATGGCTCAACCAACATCATCTGACAGTGCCATCGAGTTCTCCTACCGCCAAGGCCATCAATTACACTCTGAAGCGTTGGCCAGCCTTAAGCCGCTATCTGGATGATGGCAATCTACCGATTTGCAATAACTGGGTGGAAAACCAGATGCGCCCCTGGGCGTTGGGACGTAAGAACTGGTTATTTGCAGGTTCGCTGCGCAGCGGTCAGCGAGCAGCCAATATTATGACATTAATCCAGTCAGCAAAGCTGAATGGGCTGGATCCCTATGCCTATTTAAGTGATGTGCTGAAAAGGTTGCCGACACATAAAGTGACTCAGATTGAAGAATTACTGCCACATCGCTGGAAATCCAACTCAAATTAAAAAATAGGCATGGGGTTCAGCGGACGCTTAC